>PAHQ01000015.1 GCA_002705125.1 Verrucomicrobiales bacterium
CTTCTCTCCTCAGTAACATCATGAAAACTCCAAAATCTTGCAATCTGCATACCATCAGGAAGTAACACGGGTGAAGAATAAACTGACAACACTCTCTCAGCAGGAGTTTTCATAACCCATTCGATTTCCTCTGTTTTTGTCGGGCTATTATTAAGCCCCATCCATTCAGCAATAAATTGTTCAGGCTTATGGAAGCTAGACTTAACCTTTTGAGCGAAAGTTAAGACATTAAATGAATCTAGGTCTGCTTCAACTTTGAAATAATCAACAATCCTTTGGTTTGCTGCTATAAAATCTCCATTAGCATCTATTACTATTATCCCATCTCTAGCTGCCTCATATGATGCTCGCAACTGGGCAGAAGTCCCTTCCAGTTCTTTTTGCGAATTTTTAAGACTTTTGGTCCTAGAATCCACCATCGCCTCTAATCCATATCTATGATTTCTCACCTGATCAATCATTGCATTAAACGAGACACCTAACTGCTTAATCTCTGAAGCTCCGTGCTCCTGCATACGAACACTCAACTCCCCATCCTCCACCCTTCTTGCTACAGAGGAAGCCCGAACTATAGGATTGGCAATCATCTTGGATAACCAAAACCCAATAAGTCCAGTTATGATACAAACCAATATTGCGATTCTAGATTGCAGCGTTACTGCGCGACTTACAACAGCAAGAACCTCTGCTCTGGGCCTTAGACATGCAACGACCCAAGCCTCTCCAACCCCTGTATCTTCAATTGATAAGATCTCGCTATGAAAATAAAAATCATCACCTTCTAGATTAACGTACCCTTTGTTCTGATTCCAAAAAGGTGTCGCTCCTCCAACAAAATAAGGTCTTGAAATCATATTCTTATCCCTCCCTGCAATTAATCGACCTCGGGGATCCATTAAAAGCGCTTCACCCCTTTCACCTATTTTTATACCATCAATTAAATCCCACATGGGAGCAAACTTTAACCGAGCTCTTAAAACAAATTGCTCGACACTAGAAGCCAAATTTAAAGGTATNTACACCTTGAGATGNAANCCTTCCTCACCAACNACATGGTGAGGNCGNGACGTNATCACATTCTGATCAGATATACACCNCTTNAACCAAAGCGTCTTNTCTANAGGTTCTGGATGATTNTCATTGGTCGTCGANCTAACCATTCTGCCCTTAGAATCATACAACGTTATATCATCAAACATTTTGTAAGCNGCTACAAGTCTTCGCATTTCCTCNACTCTTATATCCATTGGNATAGAAGAATCAGTTACTATTCTATTACCACGTAANGCGACNAGGTCGTTAACGGCNGAATCCATAACNAGCCTAGCCTGTCTAGCAACCTCATAAGTGACAGCCGCTATCTTCTCTCTTTCAGAATGCTCNAAAGAATCTCTCGTCCTATGNTTTGTAACAAACATAACAACAAGCATTGGAATTAATCCAACCGATAGCAGAACAAGTAATAACCTGGTCCTTATAGAAGTCATGAATGTATAGAAATACAATTAAATTAACCCCAAAATACAGGAGCAAATCTTGATCAATCTAATTACCATCTAAACCAGCAGCCACCTCAACATCTGCAGGCTCTATGCTTTTACCTTTGAGAGCACTAACCACCTTAGTCCANGCCTTATTTAAAAGTAGATCACGATTGTCCGAAAGAAAATAGAATTGACAGAGAGAACGCACCTCCTCTGGCGGGTTAATGGTTTCATCCTCTAACAATTCCTTATCGATCAAAGCAAGCGCACCTGANTTAGTGGTTCCATACCAAGTAAAATTCGCATTCTTAGCTGCCGGATCCTTTCTCAACATGTAATCTACGAACTGGTGAGCCCCTGAAACATTTGTAGAGTCGCTTGCAATCGAAAAATTATCCATCCACAAGGGAGCCCCCTCTAGAGGAATGAAGAANTTAATATTTTCATTCTCCTCAGCTATCATAGCAGCGTCTCCACTGTAACAAGACGCTATCCAAATATCACCAGAGACCAGTCCAGCCCTAACATCAGCATCACTTCCAAGCCTAAGGCCAGTTTTTTCAATACCCTTAACTATTAGATTAGAGGCAAAATCAATATGTTCAGGGACAGCACTATTTATAGGGAACCCATTAGAAAGCATACTAATTCCTAAACCTTCAACCCTATCATCAATTAGCATTACTTTGTCTTTATAATTTTGATTCCAGAGTGATTTCCATGATTTCTTTGGTTGATCAATTTTGTCAGCCCTGTAAGCGATAAGTGTCGTTCCCCACATATAAGGAAGAGAATACTCATTGGATGAATCAAAATTTTTACCAAGATATTCTTTGGAAACATTCAACAAATTTGGTAAGAATTTTGTATCTATCGGTTGAATAAGCCTCAATTCGGAAAGCCTATTGATGGAGAGGTCATCAGCAATAACCACATCAAATTCACCTGGTTCAGAAGCAAGTCTGGCCTCAACTTCATCTGGATCATCATAAGTAATGTAATCAACCTCCAAACCGGTCTCCATAGTAAATTGATCAAGAACATCAGGATCAAAATACTCTGACCAACTTAATAATTTAACTGAATTTACNGGTTTCTGACTACTTTTTGCTCCATTATTTTCTACTTTTTTGCATGAATTAAGACAAAATATTCCTAAAAGCAGGTTTATAGNTAAAATTTTTCTCATATNGATTATAATTATGGTTATTATAACTTAAGGTTAAATATTAGTTTATCAAATATATTTTCCATAATTTTAATTGATTCAATATTTATTAAGGGAATTAAAATAATCAAGATATGTAAACAATCCAACTTGCACTAAAACCAATTCATAGAGGAGATTAGATTGATTAAATGGAAAACAATTGAGTGAAACAATCAGATCAAAAATCTAAAAACAATCACTCTCCCCCATCATACATGGCGACCCTCAAGCTAGCCATGCCTGTAATACTTTTAAACTGCACATTCGCGGTAAT
Organism: Verrucomicrobiales bacterium; assembly: GCA_002705125.1. Classification (GTDB taxonomy): domain Bacteria; phylum Verrucomicrobiota; class Verrucomicrobiia; order Verrucomicrobiales; family DEV007; genus EC70. The sequence continues at coordinate 2,969 of PAHQ01000015.1, forward strand.
GCAAGCAACCGATGCATGGGTTGTCGGCAAGCTTGGCGGCAGAGAGCTCGCGGCAATCACTTTTCCCTCNATAAGCATCTTTGTTATAGTTAGCTTTGCATACTCTTTCCTAGGAATAGTCACTGCTCAGATTGGACAAAGCCATGGAGCAGGAGAAATTAATAAATGCGGTCACTATGCTTGGATAGGAATTATATCGGCACTTCTTATTGGCATTCTATCCATTTGCCTCTGGCCAGCAGGAACGCTTTTTGAATTGTTTGCCGGAAGCCAAATTGATTCACTTGGTAATCTCGAATCAAGATATTTTAAGATAAGCTTACTTTCTCTACCAGCAGTTCTCGCCACAAATGCTATCGCCAATTTCTACATAGGAACCAAAAAACCTTCGATCGTATTAATCTGTAGCCTCATTGGGGTAGCCTTAAATATTACATTTACTTATTGGCTAGTCTTCGGCAATTCAATTATTCCTAGACTTGGATTCAATGGAGCTGCATGGGGCACANTAATTGCNACAACCATCGAGTTTGCGTTCATTTTTCTTCATTTCTGNTTCTCAAAATCTAATAGAAAAATGAAAACTTGCCGCCCGCCTAAGAGCTTGAAGGGTATCAAAAAACTTTGGGCAGCCGGCCTNCCTGCAGGAACCCANGGCGCTGTCGACGCACTATCTTGGGGAGTCCTCATCGGCGCCCTTATTTCATATTATGGAGAAGACGCTTTGGCCTCTGCTGCCATACTAACGCGTTTATGGCAATTTATCTTTCTCCCNGCAGAAGGTATCGCAGCAATCCTTATTGCCCTGGTTGCTAATTCAATCGGACAAGGGTCATTAAATCATGCAAAAAAACACGCGAAAATTTGCTTTCGTATCAACGCTATATTTATGGTTTCCGCAGGTTTGATTCTGTTTCTTTTCCGATACCAACTAGTTTCTTTTTTTACAGACCAAAAACAAATCATAGACATCGCCTGCGGCTCAATCATCTTTATTAGCCTTTCTCAGTGGTTTGATGCAATGAACGTTACCTACCTTCACGCCCTTCAAGGAACTGGNGACACNAAATGGACCTCAAAGGCTACAATTATATTAAGCATTATAATACTTGGAGGAGGAGGAGCTATTTCCGTAATCTTTTTTAAAGATCAAGGCTCTTCAGTAATCTGGGCCCTTGCAATGGCATACAGCATATTTCAAGGTTCTCTTTTCCGGAAAAGATGGAACTCGAATGCATGGCAACAGTTAAGCCTTAGAGCTTAGACTATAATTCTAAATTAACCGGTACTGGTACGAAACTCTATTCANGTGCATCACCATACATGATAATGCTGCTCCCCCCTTTTGATATTCACTCAAATTAAATAGAGCAAGCTCGAAGCCATTATCCGCAGCAATATCCTCAAGCTTTCGATTCTTTGCTATTTCCAAGCGGTAATTCTCAGTACCTTTTTTCAGCTCATGAATATGAGAACCATTAAGCAAATAGTTCCCTACTCTCACTGAATTACAAAGACCAGGGAGCGCTTCCTCACGTGACACATCAATAATTTCCGTCACTGCTTCAATNTCCTTAATTTCAGTTGTTGATAATAAATCAGTACAAACAATCGTCTTTTCATATGTGAGAGGAAAAATTGAACAATCAAGGTGATATAGATATGGATCTGATTCACGAACCTTAATAATCTTCATATCGAATTGTTCCTCAAATTGTTCATATGTTTCCTTCTGGGAACGCAGACCGTAGCCTCCGATATAAACATTATCATAGAGGTGCTTAAGTTCTGCTTCACCTTCAAACTTTGTACTCGGTACAATTGTTTTATATCCCATAGACTGGAAGAACTTCACCCCAACCTCAGTCTCNCCAATTCTTGGCTTTGAATCATAGTTCGAAATAACCACAGTATCCTTGGCAGGTAAGTGTTCNAATACAATTCCTAAGTTTGCCGTGAAAACTAGATCCTGTAAGCCACAATTAGAAGGCACAGGAAGCAACTGGACAACACCTCTAGAGGATAAAAATTGGTATAATGCCTGAAATTGCCTAGCCGCTTTCTTATCATCTACTTTTCGTTCAATATCGTCCAAATCTTCCATCCATATATTATTTGGAGTCGAAGTGTTATACGATAACGGAGGACACATCAAAAATGTGGGCACATCAAGATGACTTAAGTTCCACGCTTTGGAAGGCGGTGAAGAANGGATAAACGGGTTTTTAACAGAGGCCTTGCCCCTACTTAGGGCACTTATTTTTGGTGATTTTGAATCAATCATTACTATTCGAAAGGGCGTTTAATTTTAAGTAAAGGGTCAACTCCAGCTTCAACGTGAGTCCCCTCTTCATGTAGAAATTCAAATTTAATAGCACTCGTTAGCGGAATAATAAGGTCNACTTGAGACCCNTAACGAATTTGAGAAAATCTTTCATTCTGCTCATAGGATCGATGNGGTTTAAGATCGAATGGAGTAATTGAATCGACATCATAGTCAGCAAATTGGAGAATNTAATAATTTAATCCCAAGTCCATTGCAGACACNTTATTGAGAACCCTTTGGTTAGAATGTANNTAGTCTGCACTATCATGATCNACCGTGAGATCATCAATTAGAGCGTTCTCCATAGCTAGCATTGGGCGATTATGACTTTCAATAGGCTCTAGCTCTCGATAACTAAGGACACCTGGATAAGGAATTCTATTAACGTGAACATCATAAAACGTCATAAAAATTCCGATAACNAAACTCATTCCAGACGGGTANTCAGGATCTCTCACGGCTTCTTTAAGCGAGTAATTCTTTCCCTTTACTTCTATTACAGGTTCATCACCTCTAACAATTTTCTGATAAATAATTACGCCGTCAGCAGGAGAAAAGAAAAAATCCCTATCCGACTGNATTGGACGCATGGGATCACGAAAGAAATGACGCTCTGACAACCATCTTACCGACCGCCCTTTAACGTCTGAAATATCATCTTTAACCCAATCTGCTAATAGTTTTGCCACTTCAATATTTAGTTTTATTAGATATTTTAAAATATTTAATAATTTACATATATCAAATCATTTTTTATAAATTTATCANAATTGAGNGGTTNTTTTTTATCANANTTGATAAAAAAAGGGTTTTTTTCTTTAAAAATGCAGAAAGTTTTAAAAAGTAATAGATTAAGATAGTTAATAGAATCTTAATATTTAAGGTCATAAGAAACCAATAAACCTGAACAGATTATAGATTATGGATCAATTACCAGCTGAGTGGATCTAGCTGATAGAAATTTTTAAGTTCCTNATAAATATCCGGATAGCGTTTAGANAGTTTTCGTGGTTTTTCGAAAAANGTTTCAGTCGATACAGCAAAAAATTCAGCAGGATTTGTAGCTCCATATNCATCAATCACAAGTTTTCTACCAGCCTTCAACAGCTTACCGTGCTTATCATAGGCCTCCTGAAAGTTTTTAGACCAATCCTTATGCTCATTAACAAAACCTTTCAGCGGTGCCCCATCCGCTGCTCCATCCCATTGATCTAGCTGATGAGCAAATTCATGAATAACAAGATTTTGACCATCGTTAGCAATCGCGGGTCCCCTCAAGGAGTGTTTCCACGATAAGATTACAGTGCCCTTTTCCCAAGACTCACCTAATCTCGACCCACTCTTACCAATCGTTCCATCTTTATTTTGCTGTGAGCCAGCACTATACATATCTGGATAAACAAGAATAGTAGTTAGCTTGTCATAAAAACCACATCTACCATTTACCAAAAGCAGGCAAGCCTGAGCTGCAATCGTAATACACATTTCTTCTGTTAATTCATCCAAAGAGCCACAAGCCTCAAAACTTTTTTCCTCCATAAAAACATTGATATAAGAATGCAATTTATCCCTAATTTCATTGGGCAACTTATTGTATAGAGGAAAATCTTTTTTAAGCACCTCCTTCCAATGATCAGGGAACTCAGAGTCCATGAGTCGCATTCTAAAATCATGTGTCACACTTGATCGATTTATCGCATAAAGCACAACAACAGTCATCAGAACCACAATAATAATTAATATGATGTATGCGTTGTTCACCTATCATTATAATAAAATGAAAATTGATAAAAAAACGAGTACAATTATAATTAAATGCTATTACTCAGTCCAAATATCAAAATTTGAAAACTAAAAAAATGCCGAAATCTATCATATTTTTGCCTTTTATCTTGGTTCAAACCCTATCACTTAACGCTCTCGATAATTTTTCAATTACAACCAACAAAAAGCTCAAAGTTTTCATACTAGCCGGACAATCAAACATGGAAGGTCATGGTTTAATTAAAGGAAAACCAGGCCAAAAAGGGACTTTAGAAACCTTGGTTAATGACCCTAAATCTTTGAAGGAGTTTAAAGGTTTAATTGATTCAAAAGGTGATTGGATCGTAAGAGACGATGTCTGGATTAGTTGGCTCAATAAAAATGGAAAACTGACTGTCGGAGGTTATGCAGGAAAAGGCTCAATCGGACCTGAACTTGGCTTCGGGTGGGAGGTTGGTAACTATTTAAAAGAGCAGATTATTTTATTGAAATTTGGTCCAGGTGGGACAAGCCTGGCTGGCCCATGGAGACCTCCCAGTTCGGGCGGAAAAGATCATAAGCCACGAGGTGAACAGGATGGTTCGCAGTACAAACTCTTGGTTAAAAAGACTAAGGATGTTTTAAGCAACGTAGGAAAATACTTCCCAAGTCTAACTGAGTATGATTTAGAACTTGCTGGTTTTGGTTGGCACCAAGGATGGAATGATGGTTGCAGCATGCAAGATACTAAGGAATACAAAAAAAACCTTAAAAATTTTATCAATGACATTAGGAAAGATTTAAAAGTAGATTCTCTTCCTTTTGTAATAGCAGGGAGTGGATTTGGAGGCTGGAANCAANCAATTGATAGAAGNCTCATGATAATTGAGGCTCAGAAGTCAGTCACNGAACTCNCAGAGTTTAAATCCTCTTCTAANTATGTTGAAACGAGNGNTTTCTTTAGAGATGGATCAGTTTCACCGAGACCTATAAGATACCACTGGTGCTGCAACGCTGANACTTATTGGCTTATTGGTCAAGGAATGGGTAANGCTATGANCGAACTTCTAGGAGGACTTGAAANTCNATCNCCCAAAACTAGGAAGAAGTGATGCTTAAATTTTCATTAAATAGCACAGGTTTTAATTTACAGAATGCATATAACTGCTGCCTACTTTCAAAGGCTGCTTATTTACCAGTAGAACTAATCGGCCATCAATTGAAAGAGGAATGGGGAATGTCTGAGNTGAAACAGTTCTCCAATCAAAANTGCAAAGGTTTTATCGCTTCTTCAGATCAAGTGACAGTGATGNCTTTCACTGGAAGTGAATTTGATTTAGATACCTGGCAAGANAATATAGATGCTTTATTTTCTCCAGGTCCGTTTGGATCTGATGACCGAGTTCATAGAGGTTTCAATTTTGGAGTCTCACAAATTAAGGATGACTTGATAACTAAAATTGAAACTTTAAAATATAATGAGACTCCCCTTTTTATAACTGGACATAGTCTTGGAGGAGCAATTGCCAACATTTTTGCAGCACATCTTTTCCATAAAGAAATAAAACCATACTCTATTTATACCTTTGGGGCACCTAGAGTTGGGTGTAAAAAATTCAAACAGCTTTATAACTATATTTCTAAAGAAAGAAGCTTCCGCGTGGTGAATAGACATGATGTTGTGCCAAGAACACCTCCGAGACTTTCTAGATTTGATCATGTAGGAGAACTTCATTACATAGACCCTTCTGGCACTATTCAAAAAGGAATCAGCGCTTGGAGGCGACTCCTGTTATATTTGGACCCCTCTGGAAAAAGTCCTAAAACACATATCAAAGAAATAATAAAGAGGTTACCAAATGCAATAGAGGATCACTCCCTTGATAATTATCTAGAAAAAATCAATTATGCTCTAGNAGATCTGCAAGAGAATGCTCANTCTCTCAAAAATACCGGCAGATTGGGGGATGAGGATTCNGGACAATAATAATATCCTCCACAATCAAAAGATAACAATTTGGAGGGCGCTTTGACCTTGTTACGTATAATAAAATCAGCCATCATCCCTCTAGCTTTTTTTGCATAGAAGCTAATGAACTTATGCTTGCCGTTTTTAAAGTCTTTAAAAGTAGGCGTGACAACNTCAACATTAATTGATTTCAAATCTATAGCGTTAGCATATTCATTNGAAGCAAGATTAACGAGAGTTTTACTCCTTGTATCCTGAATACATTGATTGATTGAATTTGTTAATCTTTCTCCCCAAAATTCATAAAGATNTTTTCCCCTCTTGTTTTGAAGAGCGGTACCCATTTCTAATCGGTAAGCTTGAATTAAATCTAACGGTTTTAATATACCATAGAGGCCGCTTAGAATGCGTAACCGCTTCTGCGCGTAATTGAAATCGCCTGCTCTCCAATCTTCTAAATTAAACCCCGTATAAACATCACCTTTGAATGCTAGTAAAGCTTGCCGCGAATTATTTGCATCAAACGGTAATGTCCATGACCTGTACCTGTCGTAGTTTANTTTAGCAAGTTTTTCACTTATACTCATAAGTGAACCCAAATCATCGAGACTGATCTTTTTTAGACGATTAATTAAACTCTTAGATTCAGAGATAAATTCAGGGCTTGAGTGATTACTGGTTAAACACTTGCCTTCAAAATCTAAGGTCTTAGCAGGAGAAAGAGTTACAATCATATTAAGTAATGCATTTTTCTATTCNTTATATTCTACGTCAATTCTANTAAATAATGTCTATCAGACAAGAATACTTNGAAATCCAAATTCTTTAATATTACAAGANTTTTAGNCCTTATTCTTTANCNCTCTGTCTTNGATTGAAGATATTTGTANAACAAATTGATAAATCTTACTTTTGTAGGATTGACAAGATAAACTAAAAAATTAAAGTCTCGCAAAATGGGTAAAGAAAATAAAAAACAAGAATTTCAAGCTGAAGTACAACAACTACTAGATATTGTAATTAATTCTCTGTACACAGATAAGGAAATTTTCATCAGAGAACTTGTTTCAAATGCCGCTGATGCATTAGAGAAATTGAAACACACTGAGCTCACAGGCAACAAAATTTCTGATCCTGATTTAGAACTTAAAATAGTCATTGATACTGACGAAGAAAACAAAACAATCACCATCACTGATCATGGGATTGGCATGACTGAAGACGAGCTTATTGAGAACCTAGGTACTATTGCTCATTCTGGGTCAAAGAAGTTTGTAAAATCAATATCAGAGTCCGAGCAAAAAGAAACTAACCTTATAGGGCAATTCGGTGTTGGCTTTTATAGCGCTTTCATGGTGAGCGATCATGTTTCAGTCAGCACGAAATCATGGAAAGAGAAAGCATCAAGCCATAAATGGGAAAGCGATGGCAAGACAGGTTATGAAATAACCAATACTGAAAATCAAGAAAGAGGGACTTGTATAATTATAAAATTACTAGATGAACATGAAGAGTTTTCCAAAGAACAAAAAGTAAAAGAAGTCCTTGAAAGTTACTCCAGTTTTGTTCCTTATCCGATAATTCTAAATGGAGAAAGAGTTAATAACATCGAAGCATTATGGATGAAGTCGAAGTCTGAAATTTCAGACGAAGACTACAATGAATTTTATAAATTTGCCGCTAAAGCTTTTGACGAACCAAGGTACAGGCTTCATTTCAGTGCAGACGCTCCGTTAATGATTAACTCTCTCCTATTTGTGCCAAATGAAAATCCTGAAAAACTCGGCTTTGGGCAAACGGATCCTGGTGTCGCTCTTTATTGCAATAAAGTTTTAATAGACGGTCAACCCAAAGGCCTACTGCCTGACTGGTTAAGATTCCTCAAAGGGGTCATTGATAGCGAAGATTTACCTCTGAATATTTCTCGCGAAACCATGCAAGACAGTGCATTAATACGAAAACTTAATAGACTAATTACTAAAAGGTTCATCAAGCTTTTAGATAGAGAGTCTAGTTCTAATAATGACGAATATACTACTTTTTATGATCAGTTTCGTAACTTCATAAAAGAAGGAGTAATAACAGATACAGACCATCGTCAGGATCTCTCAAAATTATTAAGATTCGAATCATCAATGATCGACGAAGGAAAACTAACCAGTCTTGACGATTATTTAACTAGGATGAAAGAATCTCAGGATAAAATATATTTTCAAATCTCATCAGACAGAGAAAGTATTGAATCAGCACCTTACTTAGAAGCATTTAAAGCAAGAGGCATTGAAGTTTTATTTCTTTACGAGGCAATTGACGAATACCTAGTTGGAAACCTGCCCAGTTACGAGGAAAAAGAGCTAGTTTCTATTGATAGAGCTGACCTAGAACTAGAACAGATTGAAAATAATAAAAAAGGATTAGATGACCCATCAATGCTATCACTTTGTGAGTGGATGAAAGAAACTCTAGGTGAAAAAGTTGCTAAAGTTAAATCAAGCACTCGACTAATTAATAGCCCAGCCGCAGCCTTGATTCCTGGGGGGACTATGAGTCCTCAAATGAAGCAAATGATGAAACAAATGAATCCAGATTTTTCTGGATCTGAGAATGTTGAGATTGAGTTAAATCCAAACCATGAACTAATTCAAAAACTTGAGTCGTCTCGAGAAGATCAACCTGAACTTGCAAAGATGATTGCGGAACAAATCACAGACAATGCCTTACTTTCTGCAGGGTTGCTAGATAAAAGTAAGGGAATGGTCGATAGAGTTCATAATATAATGCTTAAGTCATTAAGCTAGTATAATTATAAATATACGTGCTAAAGATCTCCTCTTGTTGATGAAGTCGAGATAATAAATAAAAAAATCTAACTAAAGCCCCACAGGAGATACTGAAGACGGAGGCGGAGGACTCTTATGAGATATCTTCTCAAGCTTTCTATGATCTTTATCTGAAACTTCCTTTAATTTCTCCAGATCCTCTCTTTCTGTTTCTAATTTTGTTTCCAGTGCATTAAGCCTCTGCTCAAAACTCTCAAGTCTGTCATCTATATTATTTGTTTCATTTTTATTAGACATTATTTTATCCTTTCTAGGCTTTTTATCCTATAGATCAAGGATCAATGAATCATCACCACTCCCTGACAGCGAATTACTTATGTTCCATGTAATTAAATTTAATAACTATTCAGAAATGAAACCAGAAAAAAATGATCAAAATTTTTTAATTCAAATTTTTGAACCCTTGATATATTTATAGATCCTGAACTCGAATAACTAAAATTCAACTACATGCTAAAAAACCTACTGAATCGTAGCTTAATTTTACTATTTCTCTTTTTTTTGTCTAGTTGTGCTAGGTATCAAAAACAATGGGATAAAGTACGAATAGAAAACAAAGAACCTCATTCTGGAATTTTAGGCGCTTGGACTGGAACTTGGAAAAGCGAACCTACCGGTCATAATGGGAGACTAAAATGTATCATTACAGAAAGTAATGAAGACGAATACGAATTCTATTATTGGGCAACCTGGGCAAAAGTTTTGAGCGGTGGATTTAGGACATCATGTAAAGTCAACAAAGAGGGTAATTTATGGAAATTTAATGGCACTCAAAACCTTGGAGCTCTGGGTGGAAAATTTAGCCACGAAGGAAAAGCAACTAATAAAGAAATTAAAGCAACCTATAAAGCCGAACATGGAGATCACGGAATATTTATATTAACCCGCCCCTGATCAAAGCAATAATTAAAGTATAGCTCAAGACATCGAACCAAAGTGAGAAAGTTTAGCTATTTCTTCCAATGTTGTATTTCCTAAAATAACTTGATTCAAGCCTTCTTGGTAAAGTGATAACACCCCCTGCTTCGCGGCTTCTTTTCTCATCTCGGCCATAGAAGCTCCAGATGACACCATTTCTGCGATTGTCTGATCCACTGAACACATTTCCATAATCGCAACCCTACCCAAAAATCCTGTGCCATTACATTCTTCACATCCTTCAGCCATAAAAATTGGATTATTTGTTGGCTCCTTAATGACCCCATTTCTATAAAATAATTCCTGAACTCGATCATTAACAGATATAGCTCTCTTACAATAACCACATAATTTTTTAACTAGTCTTTGTGCCTGGCTCATAGCAAGAGCATCTCCAAGTAAATACGGCTCAACACCCATTGAAATAAGTCTAGAAATAGCCCTTAGAGAATCATTAGCATGGAGAGTCGTTAAAACAAGGTGCCCTGTTAGAGCAGAATTAATTGCTGCTGTTGCCGTCTCTTCATCTCTTGACTCTCCAACTAAAATAACATCTGGATCAGCCCGTAATAATCCACGTAGACCTGTTGCAAAATCGATTCCATGAAATTCATCAGTTTGCGTTTGATTAATACCTTCAATTTCATACTCAATCGGATCTTCTATTGTATGAATATTAATATCATCTGAATTTATGGAGTTAATAAATGCATATAAACTCGTAGTTTTTCCTGATCCAGTTGGCCCAGTCACTAACACTAAGCCCTGATCCCTATTCATCGTAGAACTTACAACGCCAGATTGTCTATCTGATAAATTGAGCTCACTTAGCTCCTTAATGCCATCTTGTTTGTCTAGGAACCTCATCGTTAACTTTTGATTCTCTTTTCGGCATGGCATTGCTGAAACTCGAACATCAATCCGCTTTCGCCCAATCTTCATTCCAAATCTTGCATCTTGAAGGTTTTGGTGTTGATGGCTCATATTTGAATAGTTCTTAAGAAGCGCAATAAATCTTGGTAATTGTTCCTCCGAACAAGAGTGAATTGTTTTAAGACTACCATCTACTCGCGCTCTAAACCTAGAAGTGTTAAAATATTTCTCTATGTGAAGATCTGAGCCTCTCTCTGAAATCGCTTTAAAGAGAATCCACTTAATGACCTCTTCTGGAGATACATTAGGATTTAAAGGATTAATATTTACGATTTCTACTGGATCTATTTCCAATAAGTTCTGGTCCTCAGAGTAATACAACTCTCCCACTTCCAACGGACCTGATGACTTAAAAGTCATTCCTCTGTTTTTTGCTATTGCAGACCGAATCGAATCTGCATCTGCAAGTATAGGAATAATCTCTATAGGATCATGCCCCTCAGACAACCATTCATCTTCAAATTTATAAATGTTAGGACTTTGACTTAAAAGGTAAAGAAAACTATCCGAATTATGTATTGGATACACAACGTGCTTTTCAAGGAGTTGTTCTGGAAATAAACTTTGAGGTGGAGCCTCTTCAGGATTAAAGCATTGTATGTTCTTAAAAAGCTTAAAAAAGGCAACTCCGTAGTGTCGAGGTAAGCCTTTATAATCCTTCGGGCCTAAAATTTCATTACCTTCGTTTTCCCTAATCAGATTATTCCATTTCTGCTTATCATCTAAAGATAGTGGGTAATTATCAATAAACCATTCAATAATTGAAATCGGATTTTGCCCAGCAGCCGGAAGATTAAAATCATCCAAAGGACTGATAGCTGATAAGGGTTTATGATCAAGACGTGACAATAAATCCTCTAAAAGGCAGTGATACTTATCCCTATTGATGACAGTTTTAACACAAAGAATATCTGGAATCCCCCAAGAATCCTCGTTCAGGGGATCATGATGAGCAATTATAATTAGTGGTCCCAGACTACCAACAGGAATCCATGGAAAATCTCCAGATGGAACTCTGCCAAGTTTTCGAAGTATGTTCTCATTATCAGCGGTGCAGGAATCTCTCTTAAGATCCATAGGAATGAGCCCATTCTTGTATGCAATTTCATCAATTGACTCCTCTGTATTTCTAGAATTCGCCTCATCAAATTCATCTTCTCCAATTGAATACTCTTTATAATCGGTTCCATCTGATTTGATGAAATCTACAGTTTCATTTTTTGAGAATCGTTCGCAATCTTCAAGATCATACATCATTTATTATTTTCCTACCGGCTTATATCCTTTTTTAAACTCATAGTTTAAACCATAATCAGAACCATCTAGAGATAAGCGTATTCCTATTCCCTGCGAAGAAGGGTATATCAGTTCAAAAGAATACCCGTTCCACTTTATCCTATATTCAGAAACATCTGAGCTCACTACAGGGTGCCAATCTTGTCTCATGTAGGGACTTCCTGGAGAAGGGGCTTCACCATCTCGCCACTGTAAAGTTCTTACAATTTGTATTTCATCTCCCGCAAACGAATCATTTTTTGGGTGCTTAATTTTATAGTTAGACTGATTATGCTTCTTCAAAGATCCATTAAGATTCTCAACAAAATCACGTGCAAGAACATCCTTTGAACTGGGAAGCAGGCCACCCAATTGAGGGATAGCTATACTCGTTATTATTCCTATCATAGAAACAACAATCAATAGCTCTAAAATACTAAAACCTTCCAACCTTGAATAGCTTTTCATATCTGTTCAGAATTTAATCGACTAATAAATAATCTCTCCCCGAGGACCACTTAAGGATACCTTGCCCAATGGCTCTATGATATTGGGAATGTCTATTCTATACCCAAGAGGCATGTATTGATCTAGGTTAGCAGGAGCAAAAGCTAAATATGATGCCAATAAGGCATACCTATCCTGGTTTGTAGTACTCCTTTCCCAGTACTCAGCAACATTCTCACGGCCATTTGACTGCAGCAATGTAACCAAAGCGATATTTAATGCCTCAGCTCTTGAAATTGCTAAATTAGTTTCAGAATCCTGCTTTACAGCGACTATGTTTGGCATTGCCAAAAACGTAATAATTCCAATTATCGCTACTGCTGCAAGAACCTCTACAAGTGAAAAAGCTCTAAACTGAAGATTCCACATTTTGAAATTTTTATTACCTTTCATGATTATGGAAAAAGTTTAACTTTTGGATAAGTGACAGCTTGAGCGCTTTGAATTTGATCCCAATCTGAAAGAGTCAAATATTGACCAGTTTTTTTCATTGCTTGAGTCAAAATTATATCCGGATATTCACCTTCTGATGATTGAATAAAATGCTGATAGCTATCCGCATCCAGATATTTTGAAATTAACTCTAATCGACCAATTTTTCCGAGCGTAGATCTGGACGCTCTGGAAGAACTCGGTGATTCAGTCCAATAATTATCGGCATAGTTATACTTATTTCTAACATAAGCAATGGATCGATGAAAAACCAGGTTAGGGTTTAATGGGTCAGGCCTTTCAAAGCCTCCAACTTGACCTGCGACCCAATTATTTAAGGCCGACTGCAGCGTTGCTTGTTGTTGCCTTGCTACAACGTTTCTAGAATCCTGTGCAGCATTAGTAAAAGAGCTTATGACTATACTCGCCATTATNGAGATAATTCCAAGCACTAACAATAATTCAACAAGAGAGAACCCATTCGCTTTAATGTTGTTGTTGAAATTATTTATTCTCATATTTGTCAGAATATATGAATGCTTTTCATAAGAAGGGTCTCTCAATTGCAAAATCGAGAGACCCTGAAATATCCTTTTATCGATTTGTTTTACTTAGGAGCATAAACAATCATTTTGGCTTGTGCGTCGTAACTAAGGTGCTGGGTTGCAGCCATCTTTTCTTCATTTGAAAGACTTGGCACTTTAAAGATTGTGCTATCAAAGCCTGAATCTTTACTACCTGTTAGACCGGGGCTAACAAGTTGATTTACAATGGTACTTACATTAGTTGAGGTACCTAGGTCCGCTCCAGCTGCTACGGCCGAGGCACATACAGAGGCAAGATTTTGAGCATTGCGCTTTGCTTTACTATTATTTGCTTGGTCTGTAATATTTCCAATTGTCGGTACAGCAATAGCTGCAATGATTCCGATAACAGCAATCACAACAAGCATTTCTACAAGGCTGAAGCCAGCCTTAACGTTTTTGACGATGTTCGTCTTCATATTTATTTTTTCTGTTAAGTTTGTTTCGTGCGGCTTTTTATTGCCTTTGTTAATTTTATGGTATTTATATTATTTTGCAAATTTATTTTATGGTATTTATTGTTTGTATTATTTATATAAACAAAATATCAATGGTTCTTAGTAATTTTAAAAATACCTAAATAAGAAATTTTAAAACTAATAATCAACTTTCAATTGAGAAGATGGCAGACTCTTAGCTGATGAATCCGGTAACATATGTTCGCCTAGATTGAAGATGGGAGAATAAATAGCATAAATCAAAAAACCAACCAAAGCTCCTAGAATAACTATAGTTACTGGTTCAAGAACCTTATCGATTTGATTGGCAGTGGTATCCAATTCCTCTTCATAATCATCAGCGATCTCTTCAAGCATATCAGTTGCAGACCCAGTCTCAGAAGCAATTTCCATAACCCCACATACATTCCGTCCATCTTCACCCAACCAATGCGATTCCATTAAGAAACTTTCTGAAAAACCCATCCCATCATTAACATGACTTCTCACTCTGGAAAAGAATTCTTTGTGATAAATATGCGGAGCACTTGCTGATGTGATTTCCAAGCTTTTAGAAATTCTTACTCCAGATTCAAGCAACAGAGAAAGGCATCGAAATGAAACTGCTGATGAAGATTTTCTGACAATTCCTCCAACTATTGGTATCAATGCGAATATTTTTTGTACGAATGGTTGTTTGGTAATTTTTGACCAATTCTTTATAAGCACTGAAAATAAAGTAACGGGAAATAATAAAACGTAAGGTTTAGCGATCAACAAATCTGATATTTTCATCATCATTATTGTAGCGCTAGGAAGGTTAGCACCAAGATCTCCGTAGAGCTTAGAAACAGCTGGAACTAAAGTATAGCTCATTGTTATAATAACACCAATTCCCATAGTGATAACGATTCCAGGATAAATCATACCCTTCTTAAGTTTATTTAATATTTTCAATGTTTTCTTTGAAGATTTACCAATTTCAGAAAAAATCTCCGGAAGCCTCCCAGATTCTTCCCCAGCTGTTACCAACGCAATAATTTCAGGACCGAATTCGGTTGGAAATTTATTGAGTGCATCGCTAACTTTCTCACCAATCGAAATCTGATATGAAACTTCAGCAATGATACCTCTGTAAGCCGGAGATTTTACTCTATTTGCCTGTAATTCAAAACTTTTGGACATCGTAATATTACGATGAAGGCAACGAGCAACTCCAGCAAAAAGAACAGCTCTATCTTCCACATTACCTTTCCTTGTCGTGAGTCTGTGAACAACTTCATCCAATCCACTAATTGTAGATACTTTAGCTCTCTCATTTGCCGCCCTTCCTGATCCGGAAACAGCTTTATCATCATCATCTGTATCGACGATTAGAAAACTAGTCCTTCCTGTATTCGTATTTGCTAGTGCAACTTTCTTAAGCATAATATAAAATTTTCAATCAAGTTTAGTAATAGGACGATAGACTTCAATTAGAGGCAAATCCCTTCCGGAATTTTTGATTTGAACACTCACAAATGCAGCCTCAATTTCAACATCATTAATGTTAACCTTATAAGGATTAGTTAAATTCAATTCTAATTCTCTTTTATCTAATGGTAATAGATTAATGATTTCTCCGGGCTCAAGTCCAAGGTAATACAACTTGGCTGCATTCTCTTGTAAGCAATAAGCTCGAGCTAACTTTCTCGTACTCTCTTCTTGCAAAAGCGTCCCATGACTCAAAGAGAGAATTGCACCGATAGCCATCAAGAGAATTCCGCTTGCTGCTAAGACTTCAATTAAACTATATGCACGACAGGTTATTTTTTTTATCCCAAAAATCATTCCTAATTGTTTTTTCTAAAACTTTCAAGCCAAGCTGTCCTAGGAGCAAGGTATTCAAGAAAGCCTGAGGAGGATTCCCTCTTTATAACTAATCGTTTTCCTCTGTCATTAGACCATTCAAATGATCGGTCAGTTGATATTCCTCCTATCAAATTGAAATCTCCCTGAGAAATATCATCATTGGTTGCAATCAGGTGTACATTTTCTGCAACCAAAATCATTCTCCAGATAGTTTTACTGCTTTTATCGGTGAAAGCATAATCAACAGGATAAGAGGCCAATTCGATGCTCTTCTTTACACATACAACCAATCTTCTCATATTTTTCCCATGAAATCTTATCTTGTTAAGATTAAAAAAAGATCCAGCTGAATCATTCATAATAATAACCACTGCTGGCAATTGATCGGCTCTGCTAAAAACAAATTCTGACTGTCCATTAAAGTGCAATTCTTTGACATTCCCTTCAATAATCACATTAGTTAGAAAAGGTGAGCCTAGATCCACTCTAATAATACCATTACCATCACTGGTTACGCCTCTACCTCTGTTATAAACAGCCCGACCATTCACTTTAACATTCGCCAATTCATCTACAATATTCGTAACCGACCATGGCGCAGATTTTTTGGGATCTATAACATCTAAAACACCTGAGTATGAGGACCCTTCCGTATCAATTCCACTAGTATGTGCCTTAATGGGAAAGTTTAGTGGTGCAATAAACTCATCTTGGAGATTTTTTATAGGTTGCACGTTTTCCCCATTTCTCATTCCAGCGATCACGTAACTCTTAGTTTTTATTTTTTCACCTATATTCAATTTTGATGGATTCCAAAGAACAGAATTCCCATCGACATAAATATTACCAAATAAATTTCGTTTTAAATTCCATGAATTTATTGGCCTATGCATGATCAATATGTCCCCACTTAGAATAGGAGAACGACTTCTAAGATAATAGTTTCTAGGAAAGTGATTGGGGCCTTCTCCGAAATTCATGTTACTTGAATTTCTTCTTTTAGTAAAAATTGACGCTAAGACAGATGACTGAAAGCCGCCTCCATTGCCTTGACCGATTCGCAGGTACTTTTCTGGATTCACTTTAGACAAGAACGTTGATCCATTAGTTCCCCTTACTATGGCAACATCATTTTTATTCGGAACTCTATATAGCTTAAATGTCCTCTTATCAGAGTTTAAACAGTTATCATAAATCGACTGCTTGATGATGGATTCAGTATTAAGCTTTGATATTTTATGCGAAATTTGAAATTCATAATTTCTTACTTGTTCAGACCTAGCAGAGAGAATAGAAACCCATGCTGTTATACCAATCGTTCCGAAAGCCATCACCATCAGTCCCATGAGTATGGTTGCTCCTGAAACTTTGGACCGATTTTTATATCCTTTAAAACGCATAAATAAAAAAAATCAAAGTGATGGAGACAGAGGTACAGTGAAAAAATAATTACTGCTATACGCTAATTTACCATAGCGTAATTCATCATTCGCATTAGAACTTCCTGAACTTATCCCGCCCGAATGTGAAAGTAGTGATCTATTTCCAAATTCAAATGTTGGATCCGGCCACCATATAAAATAAAACGGCATCTCTCTGGCCATTTTGAATTTTTCAAACTCTTCCTCTTTAAGTATTCTTCTAGTCCTTTTTTCATAAAAGGAAAAGATGGATGCAAATGATTCTTCAAGAATAACTTCCGGATAGAAAACATCATAATAGTCCGTAAGTTGGTTCCAAGAATACCTCTTCACACTTGCATAGGTTCCCTCAGGTGATGTCGTCCTATGAAAATCTATATCATAAACAGCTCGAACCGCTATAAATCCACTAAATCCACTACTCGTTAATATAAATATTGAGCCATTCTTAAATTGAGACACTCCCCTCCATGATTTAAAGACCGATTGACTTTGCGTCATTACACTCCCCAAATGATTTCTAAATGCCTCCGGGGAGTCTAGGGTTCTTGCGTCTATATCGTTATCAAGAGGTATGTAAACTGGCCTTATTGTGTTTACACTATCCCTGGCCAAGCAAAAGACTGCAGAAGAATCAGTAATATCGTCATTAAATTTGGATTTGAGTCTATCTGCAGATGCTGCCCTACCATAGTTAGGAGCATTATAGCTGTTAACGGATTCACTATTTATATTGTAGTATGCCTTAGCTGCTTTATGCCCAATATTAACCTTAATAAAATTAGATTTTTGTTTTTGTAAACTGGACCCAATTGAACTCATTATCAAAGCTACCCCTGTGATCAGGCATGCCGATATAGAAGACGCAATCATCACCTCGGTTAAAGAGAATGCATGAGTGTTTTTTGATGTACCCTTTGGGTTATAAAGATAGTTACCTGTCATCTCTATCTTTCTCCGATTTTTTATTTATGTATATAAGCTTTGAATCTAAAGGAAGACTTTTAGAGAATGCTGAGGGTAGCTCTACTCCGACCTTTGGTTCCAATTCAATTGGAATTGTCATAACTCGTGGCTTATCTGCTTCTTCATCTCCTACCCATGTTATTTGTACTTTTGATGATGTTATCTCTGTCACTTTCAAGTCATCTGTCTGATCGTTAATTAACCTTGGTAAAATTTTTCCTTTCTCTAAAATTAAACCACCGAGTTGAACTTTATAAGAATTAGCTCCTCTTGATATTCCATTAACAACAAGAGAATCCAAAATTGAGCGTATTTTAGTTTCCTCTGAATAAGAACTATTAGCCCCCTCTTCTATATCAATGTCATTTTTGGATATAACAAATGGATTTCTCTCTTCATCAGTGAGAGTGAACTCCAATATCCGTTCTTTTTTTTGTTTTGGTAAAATTCCCAAATTACTTTTCTGCTCATTCATTTGATCTGGAAAAAATAAATCTTCCCCATTCGAATGATCTAAAAATACGATCACTAAACTTAATGAAACGGATAAGTTAAATATTAGAAATTTTTTCATTTTTATGTCTTATTAACTTTTCTCTCTTTGACCTTAACAATTGGTAAGTCTATCGAAAGGTCCATCTTAAGATCATTTCCTGATTGCCCTTTAGTTAATTTGCAACTTGAAACACGTGCGGAAGGCACACTCGACTCAAGTTTCGCTAACCAGTTGAAAACTTTTACGTAGTCATCCTCAAGAACGATTTGAGCATTCAACATTTGAGGAATCGCTAAACCATTTTCACGTTCAACCGTATCAAAGGTTTGAGAAATCGTAATGATTTTTGCTTGTTTGATCTTCATATTAATAAAAGCTTCCCCAAACTGAGCGCTTTTAATTTGATTAATATAAGGATCCCATTGACTTAAGTATTTTCTCACTACTTCTGTCTTTCTTTTGAGTATAACCATCTTTCTTTGTTCTGCAGTCCTAGCAATCACTGCACTGTCATAAGATGACCTGGAAATGACCTCTGAATCATTAGCTGCTTTCAATTTCTCATAAGATACATTTGTCCACTGCATCATTAAGACTATGAGCCCCCCAACAACTGCACATGATATATGTTTATTATTCATAATTAGTCGTTAACTCTTCACTTATAGAGTAATTATTCTGTGGGATAAGAGTTGCCTGGTAATTCACCTTGCCTCCCTGTTCTGAACTTTGATTTGCAGAATAGGCCCTATATCCAACTGTATTTATTGCAGAAAGTGTATCATCTAATTGTTTCTGTCCTCCGTTTATAAAGCTTAATTGAATTAAAATTTGGTGAGGATTATTTTTGTCTTTATATAATAACAACTCCTCTATCGAGCTCTTTGGCCCCATACTTCTTGACACACTTAATGCCAAAGGTTGCATCTGCATTGACCCCTCAACCCATTTATGAATTTCTTGAGCTTGTTGTTCTTCTTTCTTGATGAGATTAATAGTCACTTCAGTTTGTTTTTTTTGAACGACCTCACTTTCAGCTCTTTGTTTCCAGTCTGTAGACGAGGCATCAGCTTCTTTTATTTTTAAAAAGAATAAAACATTTAAAAAGACTGCTCCTATCAAAGAAATAAAAAATAAAATTGGAACAATAATCAAAATTTTCGGTAACGGCTTTGTTAGGTCCTGACGCCCCGTCTTTAAATCATGTAAAAATTTTTCGTGTTGACTCATTCTATTTTTTACTCATTAAATTCCAAAGAGAATTGATACTACTAATGTCGTTAATTTTCATGTCAGGAGAGACTTCATTTAATATCTCTTTTATGTATTTGCTCCCCTCGTCACCACTAAAAACTATCTGGTCTTCACTTTTCATATCCTCAATTATAGGAAGTATAATTTTTCTTAGAGGCTCAATATTTTTTCCCTTATGAAGAGAAACCCTAGATCTCATTTCCATCCATTTTTCCCCCTCCATCCTAAGAATACATATGGAACCATAACATGAGATCACATTTAGAATATTTCCTAAATCTTTTTTGGGTTTATTACTTTTAAACTCCTCACGTGCTTTCTCTATCTGCTCTAATGATGCCGACAACATAGAAAAAACACCGCAACAAATTCGCCCTACTTTTAATCCGAAGCGGCCTAGTAAAGATTCTACCTCTTTGATATATGCTTCATCAACCGATAGTAAAACACTACTGTTCGATTCAGAATTATGTTTCAGAGAATACCTCTTACCTCGTTCAGCCTTAGAACCCAAAACCGCTCTAGGAGTTGACCTTAAAACATCAAATCCAGAGTCTTTTCTCATCAAGTTCGTCTCTAGGCTAATAACGTACCTTTGGTTAATCGACACACAGCACCAACCCCCATCTGATAATTCTAAAAATTCTGATGCCATATCCTCAAGAACGTCTTGAAGAGCCCCAGGAACAAATTCACTAACTGACAACATACCATTCTTATCCATCGATTTCCAGGTAACCCCTTCACGCGCAATACTAAGAAAAAGAGACTTTCTTTTCTTAAATCTCTTCTCCCAAGTAAAAGAACAATCGTCAGGATCAGGTCTAAATGCAGCCAAACTTAAAACTTTTGTAACTTCCGAAAATTTCATTTTTTATTTTAATTCAATCTCCTCTTCTAATTCTAAGAATTCTTCAACTTCATTAAATGTGAAGCCTGTATCTTTTCTACCAATAGGCTCCCACCCCTCTGAAATTCTACTGCTCATACTCGAATCAAAACTACACATCCCTCTCTTTGTTCCAGTTTCCAATTCCTGATCCAACTTCTTGAACTCACCTCGCCTGATTAAATTTGAAACCGAATCGTATTGCAGTAACATCTCATGTGTGGCAAACCTCTTTCCTCTTTGCTCATCAAAAAGCAACCGTTGGCAAAGTATCATCCTTAAAATATCAGCTAAAGTGCTCTGGGCACTCTCAACTCTCTCAGCTGGTATTAATTTTAAAAATCTTTGAACGGTTTGTGCTGCACTAGATGTATGCAAAGTTGCTACAACCACATGACCCGTCTCAGCTGCTTGAAGTGCAATTTCAGCAGTCTCACTGTCACGAATCTCACCAACCATTATTACATCTGGAGCCTGTCGCAATGAACCTCTCAATGCTTCAGCAAAATCATCATCATCTTCGCCTATTTCTCTTTGAGATATTAGTGAAGGAATATCTTTGGTCGGATAAATGTACTCAACCGGATCCTCAAAAGTAATAAAATGTTCTCTCCTACGCTTTGCTCTGTGCAAATTCAGAGAGGCGATCGTCGTAGTTTTACCTGAACCTGTCGCTCCACATATAAGGAATAAGCCATTCTTTGCCTGGAGAAATGCTTTTACCGCTGCAGGTGGAACTGATATTTCATCACAATTAGGAATTTCAGTTGGGAGCAATCGTAAAACCCACCTATATCGACCTCTGCTGACCATTCTATTAACTCTAAATCGATACTCACCAACAACCATTGCATAATCAGCACATCCAGAAATAATTTTAAGTTCTCTCTCTGGTTGATAAATAAAACTGTCAAAAACAAGATCACCATTTCTCCTGTAAGCGATAGGTTCCCAGGGAGTAATGTAAAAGTCCGAAATGCCAGAACCCTTTGCTAATTGGATTAATCTCTCCCCTAAAGGTGTACTTTCATTGAGCCCTTCCATTACAATAATATATTTCCTTTAATTTTTGAGTACTTTGTTATTCAATATCATTCACTGGTTAGTATCGATGAAACTTCCAGATCGTTATTTCCAAACGAATTATCCAGCTCTCCATTATCTTTTAGCTTAACAATTCCTCTTCTGTGAATCTCCCCATACTTTGAAAAATACCCCACTAGAACAGCACCTCCCGCTGGCAATCCTATCACTTTAACCACATCACCATTAGGCTTTAATCTAGGTTGAAATGAAGCGTCACACTTCCCATCCCGATTAAGAACCGCAACAGAGCTTAAATTTCTTCCACCTACTTTGTTAAATTTTCCAGCGATGATAATCTTTCCGTCCTTACCAAGCGCTACGGATCCGATTACAGAGTCAATACTATCTGGCGAAAATCCTGAATCCAATTCACCTTTTTTATTTAGACGGATGATCTTACCTGGAAAATCTCCCACTATGTACATACTTCCATCCTTTAAAATGAGTGAATCATGGGCCACTCCAGATGATGGAACATTTCCCTTAGATAAAGAAATCCTATTATTCAATGTACCATTTTCATTCAAAAGAGCTATACATGGCTGTGGAAACTGACTAAAATTACTGAACCCTCCACAAACAAGAATACTTCTGTCAGCAAGTATTTTAATGGATTTAATTGAGCCATCAAATCCCGAAGTCGAATCTATTTGCCATGAACCTATCCAGGTTTTCCAAGGATGCTCTTGAACCCATCTTGTTAAAATTTGTCCAGGAAGAACGAACGTATCATCTAAGCTACCATCAGGATTGAGGCGCGCAATTCCCTTAAGGTTATAATTTCCTTCTACATTAGTAAATTCCCCACCAATTACTATTTTCCCATCAGGCTGCTCTGCTACAGCAGTAATCTCTCCTCCATCTACTTTAGAGGCAAAATTCAAGACCTCACCATTAGGAGATACTTTTGCAATATAATTTCTATCGACATTATTAATACTAGTAAACTTTCCAGCAACAATTGAATTCCCGTCAGATAAATTCTGCACCACGTTGACTTTCCCGTCTGCCCCCACTCCAATATGGAATGACGGATCAAGACTTCCAGTCTTAGTGTTAAGGCGAGCTATATTCTCGGTCTTATTAGTGTAGAATTCAGGAAATTTTCCAGTGATGATAGCCCTGCCATTTGATCTTTCAGTGATCGCATATACAACAGAACCGTTCCGTAGTTTTTCCGGTATATAATCGTTAGTAACTGTCCCATTAGAACCTAATTTTATAAAAGGTCTACACTCATCGGATTCATCATTAATAATTATTTCACCGCCAACATAAACATTTCCTTCCGCAGAAATATATGAGGAGTGAGCTGTCCAATTTTTATATACAACCTCATTATTAAAATGAAAAGACTCATCATGAGAGCCATCCACAAGTAATCTCGCAACACCTGATACAGCAATTTCATTAAATTTGTTGAATGATCCACCAATAAAGATTTTCCCATCTCTGTATGAATTAACAGTGTACACTGGTGAGCTCGTACCTAAGCCTGGATCAAAACTTCGATCAATCCTTCCCGACTCAGCAATTACACGAGCAATATTCTTCCTTTTAACATCATCATATTTTTCAAAATTACCTCCAATTACAATCCCTCCATCATCCTGTACACATACTCCGTGGACAATACCCTGAACCCCTATAGAGGTATCGAATGACATATCCAAACGCCCGTTAAGATCAATCCTGGCCAAACTAAATGCAGGAAAATTATTGTACCGGGTAAAACATCCAGCAACAATTATCTTAAATGGATCATTTGGCTCACTAGTATAATTAGACAATCCTTTTTTTTGGATAGCTAGACTATGAACCCAACCATTTTGATCGGTATGAACTCCCCTCCCAACATTAAAATCTTGATCCACTGAACCATCATTATTTAATCGGGCAAGCCCCATTCTATATTCACCGTTAAATTTTTGAAACTTTCCACCAACCACTATTTTACCATCTGGCTGTATAGCTAATGCCAAAACATCATCATCAAATCCCTCTCCAATTGAGAATGTTTTGTCTACCTTTCCACTCAGGTCATATCTAACAATCCGATTACTTTTCATTCCGTTTGCAGTTGTGAACTCTCCTCCAACTATGACCTTACCATCTTGCTGTAACGCAATAGCTCTTCCAATGCCATTTAGACCCTTTTCTGGATTAAACGTAGAATCAACATCCCCTCTTAACTTGTGCTGACGAATATTATGATAACTCGCTACGGTTTTTTTATAAAAAACCCCCCCAACGTAGCCATGCCATTCAGGCACATTCCAGAGGTTAAATGAAAACATTTTTGGCATACTCGGGCTAAACCAATTTGAATAACCTTGCGGACCATAAACTCGAGCTCTAATTCGAAAATCTTCCATGTATGAACTCTTGAGAGGAATTGGAGAGGTATACAAAGCACCATGCAAAGGCTCACCAAATTTATCAGTCCCTGGATCAATCCCATTTGTGGTATAATAGATTCTCCACCCTTCAGGTAACGTTCCACTTTTATTCGATGGGAATAATGCAATTCCTGCACCTTCTCCTATGTCATCACTCTCTAAAACATCGCTAACAGGCGTGTCCAGCGACAACTTATTAATACCAATTGAAATACTCGAGACTTTAGAATCATTAAAAATTGAAGGTTCTAATGACTTTGCAACAACATTTAAAGACAAGCTATCCTTTCTTTCCCATGTAGATAAGGAATGGCTGATACTTGTTTGTGCATTACCTCTAGTGAAATCATCCACCAAATTTCCTTCTCCAAAATTAATACCTCTAGTGTCATCAAAAGACCAAAGAATGTTAAATTTTTCAGGGTCAATAAATCGCTTTGGGATTTGACCATTATTGTGAAGTGATACAAAAATTTCCGACCCAAATCTTACTAGATTGGACCCTTCAACCATTCGACCACCCATCATTTTGTAATCAACTGGATTATCAAGAGCAGATAGTAGCAACTGTAGTTCCACAGGGTTAGATTTATAGGTATTTACACTCGTTCCACTATCTAGCCATGAACTTGGCTCCAAACTTGCCGACATAGCAGCTATAGTATCTCCGGGATTAACAGTTATAGATTCACCCGAATAAGGCAGCCATTGATTCCCATTGGTGGTATAAAATATTTTTGAAGAATTCTCTGGATTCGGATTACTTATAAAAAGACTAAATTTTTCAAAATCTAAGAGCGGGTACTTGCCTCCTATTCTACTAAGCGAAGGCATATTCAACTTTAAAGCTCCTTGATAAGCGTCAGATTTTCGATCTTTCGAACTATCAGAGGTTGCTAGGTTTACCAGTGAAAATTTATCAACTAAATCAGAACTATGATCCTCATAATCCCATACCCATTTACTTTTTTTGGCTAATTTTAAATTAGATTTTCTATTCTCTTTGTCTTGATTATGTGCCGATAAATTTTGATCGAGAATAAATGCTTTAATGCCCTTCTTACCAATCCTAGAAATTTTAAACTTATTATTATCAACATCCCATAAAGCTCTGGGCTCTCTGCTTTTGGCGTCTTTATCGGATTGCATAATGACGCTTAATCGTTGATCAATCATTGAGTCACGAAGGCCGATTATCTCTTTGATGGATTCATCAGAAGCAATCGTTTTAAGTTTATCTATGATATTTTGAGGAGATTCGCTTGAATCTATTGTCCCTCCATGAGCCTGATATATGTTGAGCGCACTATTAACAACAGCAATATCCTGCTCAAGCTTAACCGCTTTTGATGATGCTTTAATCTCTACGAATCCAACATAGCCCACAGAAGCCAGTCCTGAGATTAATGATAATGCCACCAGTGATTCCACTAAAGTAAAGGCTCTAGTAATTCTATTTTTATAAAATTTTAACATCTTGTCGCTTGGTTTGATTTCCTCCCTGCAACTTGTGGTATATATTAATTTTATGGTTTTTATATTTTATAGCAAGTTTATTTTATGGTTTTTATATTTTCCAAGAAAAATGGTAGATTATTAGGAAATAAAAATTTAAAAGAACTTAAATATTAAAAATACTATATAAGCTTAGAGGGATAATCTCCCCTTGATATTAAAGAACAAATTGCTGCCTCAACTTCTTCTTTATCTTCTTTATAGGTTACCCCAAACCACTTGCCCTTAGTACTAAGAACTTGAACGGTTGCGGAATCTGATTTGATAAGATCATCCACTGCAAAAGGAATATAGAATTCTGATTTAATATCTTGGGAATTAACGGATAGAAACTGCACAAATAGATAATCAAGTTGTTTGAAAATTTGCTGACTAAATCCCCACATGTTCATCGAAACGATTTCTTCACCTGTTAGTTCAGCGCATCTCTCATTATTGGAATTATTAAGAATTACACCATCTAATTCATGAATTTTAGTCAATTCGTTTACAGACAACAATTTGCAGTTGTCATCAACTAAACACACTCCTCTTGAAACTGACCCATGTTCAGATAGGGTGTTTTTTAGGGGATAACCAACCATACAAAATTCAGCTGGAGAAGAATCTATTGCCACATTTGATAGATATTCAAAAATCTTTTCGTATGCTTCTTTTCCATAGAAATCATCCGCATTAATCACGGCAAAAGGTTCATTTATCTGGCTACATGCCGAAAGGATAGCATGCCCTGTACCCCATGGCTTAACTCTTGTAGGAGACAATTCGAACCCTGTTGGAAGAGAATCCAAACTCTGATATGCATACCCAATATTAATTTTATCCTTAAACTTTTCACCAACAATTGACTTAAAATCGTCACTAAATTCTTCGCGTATAATGAAGACAACTTTACTAAAACCCGCTCTAATCGCATCAAACACTGAGTAGTCTATCACCGTCTCACCATTAGGCCCAACAGCATCGAGTTGCTTGAGCCCTCCATATCTGCTTCCCATGCCAGCAGCCAATACTAAAAGAGTTACCTGATTCATTAATATTTATTTTTTGGGTCTTATTTTTGCAATCACATTGTCAAATTTCATTAGCTGTGGAAATTACTAACGAAAAAATGAAATTGTGACGCTACTTATATAGTATTCATTTTTATATATCTCAAATATGACGAATGACAACCTATCAAATGACTGGAAGAGATGGTTTCATGACAATGGGACTCGGCTACTGTTATTTGCTAGGAGCAAAACTAACAACGAGCAAGATGCTCAAGATGTTCTTCAAGAGGCAATTTTGAGATTATGGAGATCATATTCTAATAAGACTAACGGATTTTCACCACCTCAACTTCCTTTAGCTTTTACAGCAATTAGAAATACAGCAATCGATCTTGCCAGAAAAACCAACAGAAGGCAAAAAAGAGAGCAAAATTCTGATCAAGTCTTCAGGGAATCTGAACAAGTACTAAATTGGTTTGAGTCTTCATCAATAGTTGAAAAGGAACGGGCTGATGAAATCGCAAAAGCTCTAAAAAAAATTCCAGAAAAATTTCGAGACGTTGTAACCTTAAAAATTTGGGGGGGATTAACCTTCTTAGAGATTTCCAAGACTCTTAAAATTCCTGCTAATACAGCAGCATCTAGGTATCGATACGCACTTGAGGCATTACGTAAAACTCTTAAACCAAATCAGCATTGATAAACGCTTACTAATATAGATTGTCTATGGATAATGAACTAAACGAAATAGAGAAAAGGCTTGAGGACATCAAACCCTCAAAGTTAGAACGCGAATTGCACCTTAAAATTGATGGAATTTTTGATTCTCCAATGAGTGAAGCTAATTACGAAAGAAGAAATAAAAAAATTATTTATACTATATTTTCTCAAAGAATGGCAGCTGCAGCGGCCATTCTTATAGCCTTCATAGGAGTGTTTTTTACTTTTCTCAATGATTCAAATAAAAATAATTTAAAACCTACTTCCAATAATAATCTTATCGAACCTAACAAAAAAGTTGATAACCGATTCGTTCCTATCAAAACTAAAAACACATTCGAAGGGGTTTCTAGAGAGGATATTTTTATATCTAAAGATAGAATACCTTACCAACCAATAAGATATCAATTCTCAGATTCATTTATTTGGAAAAATAAAAGCGATGGATCTGTAATAGAAATAAATGTTCCAAGCCAACGCTTTTTTTATGTACCAATAAAAACTGACTAATCCATACCTAATAAATAAAAATGAATTACAACCAAATAATCCGAAAAAGTTTCAGCTATACATGTTTGATATTTGTAAGTATTTACTGTGTTTCTTCATGCTTAGCTGAGGAGAGCAAGCAAGCCTGGCTAGGAGTTGTTACTGCCAAGGTTGAACCAATTCTTGCCGACCAGCTTGATCTTCCTGTAGGAGCTGGGGCCGCAGTCAAACTGGTTATCCCCGACAGCCCCGCCTCTAAAGCTGGAATCAAAAAGCATGATATCATCTTCGAATTCAATGGCAATCAAATCGCTTCACCTTCAGACTTGAGTCGCCTAATAAGCCAGCAACAAGGTGGGGAGATTGCAGAGCTTGGTATTATACAAAAAGGATCCAAAAAAACTATAACTGTTAACCTTAAAGGGCGGCCTGATCAGTTCGAAGATAAGGAGGAACAAGGAAACAATATATTCAAAAATCAATTCGATTTCGGCGACCTCGGAGGAATAAATTTCGATATTTTACCATTTGGTAACGATCAGAATTTGGAACAGCAAATAAAAGAAATGCAGAAGCAGATGCGTGAAAATCTTCAAGGAATGTTCGACTTGGAAGGTTTTGATAATTTACCAGGAATAGGTCAAATGTTCGGCTCAAGTAGTCAAAAGATGATATATCGAGACGATGAAGGAACGATTGAAATTCAAAAAAGTGATGGAAAAACATCTATTATAACAAAGGACCTACAGGGTAAAATAACCTTTGAAGGTCCGGCGGATACACAAGAGCAAAAAAATAATCTTCCCGATAGAGCTAGAGTTCAATTAGAAAAGCTTAACGAATCAGAACTAAGTTTTGAGGGCTTTAAATTTGAAAGCCCAGGATTAAAAGTGCCAAATCTAAAACCTGGAAAAAAAGTAAACCCTATTCCACCCGCAAAAATAGAAGGAAAAAAAATACAATTGTAATAAATAATTCTTATCCCTCAAAGTCTCTTATTATCTTTTGTATAGATCAGTGATATCAGCATGAGATAGCTCGATATATAAACCCGCTAATTTCTTAGATAACTCTATAAGTAATCTTTCACCCTTCTCTGCAGATGCCTTTGAGGGATTTCCGGAGCCGGTATCATTCGTCGCTTTGAGCCACTCCCTTTGAGCCCATGCCCAGCCTTCGTTAATTGCTGTAATCCTCGATTCATTGACTGAACCATCTCCTGCACGATCTAGGTCGGATACAAGACTGGGTGCAATATGCAACATTAGACTAGTTTCAACTTCATCTGCATGATCTCCTGGATCATCAAATATACTTTTAGGATCTATGACTTTAAACCAGTCTACAGTTGATAAAAAAATATTCTTAAACTTTGACTGAAGCTCCCTTAATTGCTGTTTGAAATTATTTCCACCATGTCCATTAAGGACTACGAGCTTTTTAATTCCCTGCCCTTGAATTGATTCAATAATATCATAAAGAACAAGTGTTTGAGTCGAGGGATTCATATTGATACATAGTTTAATGTCTAATTGACCCGTATTAACACCGAAAGGAATACAAGGTAAAACAGCAACTTTTGCGCCTTCCTCCCAAGCAATTCTTGCAGACTCAGACGCTATGGCTTCAAGTTGTATATTATCTGTAGCATATGGTAAGTGAAAATTATGAGCTTCTGTTGCTCCCCACGGAAGAACAGCTAAGTCATAATTTTCTGACTTAACATCAAGCCAATTCGATTCAGCTATGATATATGGTTTATTATTAGACATTGTAAAGCTCAACGTAATCTAAAAAAACCTAGCAACCATTGTAAATAATATTCAGTAATAGCATTAGTTGTTTTAAAAAACAATTTAAGTAATTTTATTTCTTATTAAATTCTAATCCTTCACTTCCAAAGGAAACCATAATAATATCACCACTTTTAAATTCTTCATTAATTATGGAACGGCTCAAAGGATCTAATACATTTTTTTGAATAGTTCTTTTAAGGGGCCTAGCTCCATATATTGGGTCATATCCCTCGGATGATATTTGCGTAATAACGTCGTCACTGAACTCAACTTCTAATGACTTTTCTCGTAACTTTTGTTTTAAATTATCAAGTTGAAGATTTACAATTTCAGAAATATCTTTTTCTGTAAGTCTATCGAATATTATTTTTTCATCAATACGATTCAAAAATTCAGGGCGAAAGTATCCGTTTAAAACCTCGTTAACCTGTAATTCTCTTTTTTCAGAATCATTTTCATTTAAAATTTCAACACTTCCTAGATTGCTTCTCATAATCAGAAGAGTATTTCTAAAGTCGACCGTCCTACCTTGACCGTCAGTTATTCTACCATCATCAAGCACCTGTAATAGTACATTAAATATGTCAGGATGCGCTTTTTCTACCTCATCTAAAAGAATCACTGAGTATGGTTTCCTTCTAATCACCTCACTAAGTTGGCCACCTGCCTCATAACCAACATAACCAGGAGGTGCACCTATCAGTCGTGCAACACTGTGTTTTTCCATATATTCGCTCATATCAATCCTAGTGAGAGCAGCCTCGTCATCAAAAAGAAATTCAGCTAGCGCTTTACTAAGCTCAGTTTTTCCTACACCCGTGGGTCCAAGAAATAAGAATGATCCCAAGGGGCGATTTTCATCCCCAAGACCAGCCCTTCCTCTTCTGATTGCATTTGATACGGATTCAATAGCACATTTTTGACCGATAACCCTATCTGCTAACCTTTCTTCCATTTTTAAAAGCTTTTCTTTCTCTTCCTCTTGAAGGCGACTAACAGGAATACCTGTCCATGCTGCTACTACGGAAGCGATATCATCAATCGTTACCTCCTCCTTTAAAAGTTTTCTGCCTTTCCCTTGTATTTTAAACAGTTCCTCAGACAAATCATTTAGTTGGACTTCTATATCAGGCAAAATTCCATATTGAATTTCACTTGCTTTGGAAAGGTCCCCTTGCCGCTGCGCTTCATCGAGATCATTTTTTAATTGCTCCATTCTACTCTGCAATTTCCTAGATTCATCAATAATTTTTTTTTCGTTTTGCCACTGAAATCTTAAGGTTGACACTCTTTCGTTTAGATTTGCCATCTCGTCATCGATATCCTTAGATCTATCTTCACTTGGCTCATCGGTTTCTTTAGATAGAGCCTGCCTCTCCATTTCTAATTGATTAATGGACCTCTCTAGCTGATCAATTTCAGTTGGAACGGAATCTAACTCAATTTTTAATCTTGATGCGGCTTCATCTATTAAATCAACTGCCTTATCAGGTAGAAATCTATGTGAAATATATCGATCAGAAAGCGTCGCAGCTTCAATTATAGCAGCATCTTTAATTTTTACTCCATGGTGGACTTCATATCTCTCCCTTAATCCCCTCAATATAGCTATTGTGTCCTCAACACTCGGTTCTTCAACTCTAACAGGTTGAAATCTCCTTTCTAGGGCAGAGTCTTTTTCAATGTTTTCTCTATACTCATCGAGAGTTGTTGCGCCTATAGTTCTTAACTCTCCTCTTGCAAGCTGAGGTTTAAGTAAATTTGATGCATCAACAGCACCCTCGGATGCACCAGCTCCGACAATAGTATGCAATTCATCAATAAAAAGAATAACTTCACCATCAGATTCAGTAACCTCTTTAAGAAATGCTTTTAATCTTTCCTCAAATTCACCACGATACTTAGCTCCAGCCAACATACCGCCAAGATCCATTGATATAAGTTTTTTATTTTTAAGCGATTCGGGAACATCACCTGAAACTATTCTTCTGGCAAGACCCTCAACAATTGCAGTCTTACCCGTTCCAGGTTCACCAATTAAAACAGGATTATTTTTGGTTCGCCTTGAAAGAACTTGCATTATCCTCCTGATTTCATCATTGCGACCAATAACAGGATCAATTTTTCCTTTTCTTGCTAGATTAGTTAAGTCTTGACCGTACTTTTCAAGCGCCTGTAAAGTAGATTCAGGATCAGTATTGTCTACTTTATTAGACCCTCGAATTTCTTGTAGAGCACTTAACAATTTATTTTTATCCAAATCTAATTCTCTGAATAAATCTAAAACTGTTGATTCGACTTCGGTAAAGGAAATCAGCACATGCTCTACACTAAGATAATTATCCCCCATTGTAATTTTCATTTGTTCCGCATGATTCAAAACTGAAACTACCTCTGAACTTAGTACTGGATCTTCATGCCCCCCTTTTACCTTTGGCCCGCTGGATAAAAACTTATTCGTAATAGTTTTGATTTGATCCAAACTTATTTCCAATTTGTAGAAAAGAGGTTCAGCAATACCTCCAGCCTGCTCCGAAATACATTTGAATAAATGCATCGCAGATACTTCAGGAGAGCCATCAGATGAAGCCTCTTTTTGAGAACAGCTTAAAGCTTCTCT
This sequence comes from Verrucomicrobiales bacterium, assembly GCA_002705125.1. Classification (GTDB taxonomy): domain Bacteria; phylum Verrucomicrobiota; class Verrucomicrobiia; order Verrucomicrobiales; family DEV007; genus EC70. The sequence continues at coordinate 35,430 of PAHQ01000015.1, forward strand.
CATCTTTTCCGTTAATTTTTCAATCTCCATAACATAAACATAACACATTAGTGTTCACTATAAAAGAAATGATTTATACTAAGTTGTTATCCCTTGATTACCATAGATATGTGAATATCTAAGATGGTAAATAAAATAGCTAAAATAGATTTTTAATAAGAATCGGGCTTATTAGAATAAACATCACGGTAATAATCTCTCCGACTTAATTTCGAAGCGGCTTTATCATCCAATAAAACAGTTACATTTTGATGCATCTGCAATACGCTCGCCGGAATCATTGAAGTTATAGGGCCTTCGATTGATTTTGCAACGATATCAGCCTTACTTTCTCCAAAGGCAAGTAGTAAAACTGATTTTGCATCAAGAATTGTTCCTACACCCATAGTAATACAATGACGGGGCACTTCATCTTCATCATCGAAAAACCTCGCATTGTCTCTGATCGTTTCACTTGCAAGAGTTTTAATTCTAGTTCTAGAGCTTAATGATGAACCTGGCTCATTAAAACCAATATGACCATCGGACCCAATCCCTAAAATTTGTAAATCAATACCTCCACACTTTTTTATAGCACTTTCATACTTAGAACATTCCTCGGAAATATCATCAACCATACCATTAGGCACATAAGTGAAATCTTGTTCAATATCGATTAAATCAAAGAAGTGTTCTTTCATGAAATAACGATAAGAACACGAATGGTCAGGTGATAGTCCTATATACTCATCCAGATTAAAGCTTTTAATTTTAGAGAAACTTAATCCACTTTCATTATGTAATCTAACAAGCTCAGCATAAACTGGTATGGGTGTACTTCCAGTTGCCAGTCCAAGCACCGTATTAGGTTTTGAAGTTACCAATTCAGAGACCATACAGGCCCCAAGATTTGCGCACTCTTCAATTGATGGCAAAATAATAACTTCCATATTACCTATTTGAAGAAATTCTCAATATTAGTCTTCACCTCAGATTTGAATTTATCCAAATACTCCATGACATAATCACAGAATTTGATTGAATCATCGTATATAACAGGAGTCAAATCCATAGCAAAGGTTAGCTGCTCTGCTTTATCCCTACCCTCGGCATGAAAAAAAGTTGCATTAGCATATCTTCTTCCTACTGCAGCTCGATCATATCGTTTGCCTCCAGTTATTTGACTATCGAAAATACTTACTAACGCATTAGCAAGGTTTTCTCTAGCACTTACATCAAGTAGAACCTTATCTTGATCTGGCATCCAATCTAAATCCCTCCAAACCTCACATCCGAGTACTTGCTTTGGCTTTTTTTCTTCAGGTAATTCCTGCATTGCTTGAATCGCTGCTGACAAGACTGCAATATGCGTGTCATGTTTATCTGCAGGGTTATGAGTATATATTATTTCGGGACTACTCTGTTCAAGAATTTTAAATAAATCCTCTTTTAAATTTTTCTGTCCACTTTTTTCCATAATTACAGAGCTCTCATATCCAAGTTGAAGCATCGCCCCATATTTACCAACCATTGCAGCCTGTCTTTGTTCAACTTTTCTAATCTCAATCATTTCCTCATCAGAACAAGATGAATAAGGCCCCACTCTAGAGCTACCTCGACCATCAGTTACCGTAACCCCACTAAACCATTTATCTTTTCTCCTGTAACCATAACAATCTACGATACCGTGGTAGGCCATAATTTCGATATCATCAGAATGAGCTCCTATGGCAAGATGAGTAGTTCTTGTAAGGGCATTTTCTAAAGAAGCTTCATCTGGAATAAAAATATCTCCTGATGAATGGTTATGTAATCCAATCAAATTTTAGCGGTATGGGGTTTAATTAAAGTGGCTTAAGATACCTAAATAGAATATTTTGGCGAGGAAAAGATTATATATTATTATCTTATTTATTAACCATCTCCCTAGTCTGAATAACCCAATTAATGAATTCTGATCTTTTCCCGTTCTTATCAGCCCCTAAAGCATTGCTAGCCAATTCTATCACTAAATCATAGCTTGCTTGAGTCGTAGCNTTCTTATCTTTTAAAAGCATACCGTAACTAGCAACAGATNCAGCAAAACGAGTATCATCNCTAGANTGTTCAAACTTTTTAATTTTGGTATCTAACACGCTAGAAAGCTTACTCTTTTCTTCTCCACTAATTGGNTCAATGTAGTCAATTCGAATAGATGCTAACTCTGATTTTTTTTCATCNAACTTTAAATCTTTATTTTCATCAGTAACAATTTCATACAAAACAGTGACAGCTTGTCCATCTAACAAAACATTCTGATCAAGTTCTTTGAGTTTTTCCTGACTAGATTCAGATTCACCAATAAGCCTATAACCTGAAACTCTTGCAGGATTGAATTCAACTGCCATTTGGACTTTACTCGCTAGAAGACTTTCTTCAGATTGTGGTTTACTTCGATCCGAAACCTTTATCCCTATACACAGTAAAAACCTTTCTTTGGCCCATGGACAAGAGATAAATTCGGAAGAAACAGAAAAATTATCANCAATTTTTGGCTCTTCATAATTNTATTCAAAAGCATTAATTAGCTCACCGACATGCAGACTCTCACTAGATGGAATTTTTCCTGCGAGCATAAAACTTCTAAGNTCTTCATAGGATTGGGTTCCAANATTATTAGGAGAGAAAAAGGATAATCTATTATCAAAACTCGAAGGGTCCTTAAAATCATTTGTTTCAGAAATCGCTAGATTANCTGAATCGAATGATTTATTCAGAGGCTTTCCATATCGAAATGAATGATTGGTGGCAACNGGATTCGCGCCAACTTGACGTCTAGCCCACATCTCCTTTTNCTTATCAGTCGAAACTTTTTCATCAATTATTTCAACTGCAATCAACNCTTCATTGAGTGGGGATCTATGAGCAACTTCTTTTTGTTTCAAATCCTTTCTTTGAAGCAATACGATTGTCAAAAAAATTACAGCTGCTGCGGCAACTAAGCTTGTATAAATAGATTTCTTATTACTTTCGTTATAGTCACCCTCTAACGTATTAGTATTACCTACATACTTTGATGATTCTTTACCAAAAAAGGTTAAATCCTCAGGTAATTCATCTTTAGATTTGGTGACTGCAAGCAATCCAGTTGATTCAAATATTTTATTTCTTTGTTCTTCTGTTAAGCNATAATCAATTTCAAGATCAAATGCTTCATTCAAGAGAATGGCGTCTTTTTTTATAGCATCAATGCGATCAAGACAATCGCCTGAATTATTNATATCGCCTGAAATAGATAAGGCCTCATTTTCTTCTATTTCATTTAATGCATAGGCCGTTAACCTAGGATCGTCTTCATCAATCATCATAGTAAATTATCTAATTTTTTATTTTATCATCCATTGCTTCTCTTAAATTTTTCAGAGCAGTATGCACAACAAAACCAACATTACTTATAGAAATACCAACAGTATCTGCGATCTCTTTATATGTAAGATCAGNCTGAAACTTTAATCGCATAACCTCTCTCTGTCTGGTCGGTAATTTCTCAATCAATGCGTATAAAATTTTAACTTTTCTATCAATTTCTTTTCTAGTCTCGAAAACTTTAATAACCTCTACAGGGTCCGCATCTTTGGAACGCAGTGCAGACACCTCGTCCTGTTCAAGATTTGAAATTCTATTATTCTTTTTTAAAACATCATAGCAGCGATTCCTGCAAACAGTAAAAAGCCAAGATTTTACTTTAAGTTCAACTCGGTTGGGATCTTGTTTATACAGCTTTAGAAAAGTTTCTTGCACAACATCCCTAGCCTCTTCCAAATCACCAAGTATGCTTACAGCATATTTGGTCAAAGGAATCTCAAAGTCAGACATGGCTCTTCTTAATAGAACAGCAGATGGATCTATGGCCCTAGGACTAGAAGACATGGAATTATTTTTTTTTATCTCCTTCAAAACGATAAACCCTAGAATTTATTAGGTTAATTAATTAAAATGACCAATCTAAGATAATTCTAAGTCATATCATGTGAAAATCGAGTGGCATCACATCCTACTCAAGTATATATATTTAATTAGAAAACTTCTGTATAAATGCCTAAAAATTATAATTCAGACAAAAAAACAAATCTTAATAGAAGGAATCTTCTATCAGGAACAGCCGCCCTTGTTGGTTCANCTTCCATAAACGTTCCTTACATTGCAAATGCCGCTCCAAATAAAAGCCCTCTGAAACTGGGTTTAATTGGTTGTGGCGGACGAGGCACCGGAGCTGCTAACCAGGCTCTTACTGCAGACCAAGACATCACACTCACTACAGTTGCTGACGTATCTGAGAACAATGCTAATGGTGCGATAAACAATCTTAAAAAAAGACACCCCGAAAAAGTGGGAGAACCTAAAAAGTTTATTGGAATCGATGCCTACAAAAAAGTTATTGCCGAATCAGACGTAATAATATTAACAACTCCGCCTGGATTCAGGCCGAAGATGCTTCGTGAGGCCGTTGAAGCAGGGAAACATGTTTTTTGTGAAAAACCAGTAGCAGTTGATGCAGCTGGGGTAAGGTCAGTAATAGAATCTGCTAAAATNGCAAAAGAGAAAAAACTTACATTAGTTTGTGGATTCTGCTGGAGATACCATTATGCAAGAAGAGCCTTATTTGAAAAAATCCACGCCGGTTCAATTGGTAAAGTTACAAACATGTATGCTACATATTATACTGGGCCAGTTAAACCTATGCCGCCTGAGAACCGAAGACCTGAAGGAACAGGCGACGTTGCTTGGCAGGTACAAAACTGGTATAATTTTGGATGGTTGTCAGGGGATAGTCTAGTAGAGCAAGCTGTCCACAGTGTCGACAAAATCGGATGGGCTACAGATGACGTCGACCCAATAAGCGCAGTTGCGACAGGTGGACGGCAAATTGCCGCGGAGGGAGGTAACATCTATGACCATTTCCATGTTGCCTATGAATATCCAAACAACGTTGTCTGTCATCTCGGCTCACGCCAGCAACGAGATTGCTATGGAGAAAACCATGATTACATCAACGGAACCAAAGGCACCGCACTAATAGTACGTGGGAATTGCGTTATCAGAGGTGATGAAAACTGGAGAGCTGGACCCGATCTAAATAATGATATGTATCAAACGGAACATAATGAATTGTTCGAATCAATTAGAAACGGCGATGCTAAAAATGACGGAGAATGGATGGCTCATAGTACAATGCTTGCCATTTTAGGAAGAATGGCAGCTTACACTGGAAAAAAAGTAACCTGGGAGGATGCCCTTAATTCCAAAGAAGATCTCGCTCCAGATGATTTAAAATGGAACGATGAATTTGATCCTGGCGGAATACCCATGCCCGGCCAGACTAAGTTGACTTAGTCAACAGAGAAAGTTAAAAACCGTTACACTAATCTAGCCTCAATGCTGAGGATTCTATATATATTATTAGCAACTATTACTGTCAGCTGTGGCGCAGTTGATTTTGTAAAAGAAGTTCAGCCGATACTGGAAAAGCATTGCCTTAAATGTCACCGAGAGGGATATAAAAAATCTGATTATAAAATAGAAACGAGAACCGCCGCCTTAAGTGATGATATTATCATACCCGGAAAAGCTGACGAAAGCTACTTTATAGAATTGGTTGAACTCGATGATGAAGACCCTGAAGTGATGCCTCCTTCCAAAGAGGTCCGGCTGACCAAATCTGAAAAAAAAATATTAAGAGATTGGATTAACGAGGGTGCGGTATGGGATGAAGCGGTTGTTTTGACCATGCCTACTGTCATTAATTTTAAACGCGACATAGAACCCATTCTTAAAAACCTTAAGAAGGAAGAGATAGATAAACTAAAAGAATGGGTCGACTCTGGAGCCAAGTGGCCCAAAGAAGACANCGTTAATAGTAATTTATCCAAAAGGATTCACAAAAAAATTGTAGAAAATCAAAAAATTAAACTTGGATCTGATATGCAAAATTATGCNTCTATGATTCCAGCCTCNAGTTCAAAGTTTGAAATGGTAGCCNTGCAAGGAGGATCCTTTACGATGGGATCACCCAAAATTGAAAAAGGNCACAAACCAGAAGAAGGACCTTTNAGAAAAATTGAAATTTCTCCATTCTGGATCGGTAAATATGAAGTGAGTTGGAACGANTATGAAAAGTTTATGATNGATGGAGGTAGAAGGAAAAAGGATGGNACNAANCAGTTTCCTAGNNCTGAAGATACCGATATCGACTTAGTTTCTCGACCCACAAAACCATATGTCGAAATGACTTTTGGAATGGGCAAGGATGGTTATCCCGCCATAAGCATGACTCAGCACGCTGCTCTTCAGTACTGCAAGTGGCTTAGCGCTCANACAGGCCACTTCTATAGACTNCCCACCGAGGCTGAGTGGGAATATGCCTGCCGGGCAGGCACTGATACACGATACTCATTTGGTAATGANGAGAAAAATCTTCATAAATACGGATGGTTTATTGATAACTCAAATTTCAAATACCAAAAAGTAGGCAAAAAACTTCCTAACCCATGGGGCATTCATGACATGCATGGAAACGTAGCCGAGTGGACTCTTGATAGCATGAATAAAAATGGATACTCAAAGGTAATTAGTAAAGACCCAAGGGTGAGAGGAAAAGATCTTTATCCTCGGGCCGTGCGGGGAGGGTCTTGGAATGATTTTCCTGATGCCCTGCGAAGTGCTGCACGACTAGGGTCTTCCAAATCTTGGAAAATCCAGGATCCTCAACTGCCTAAAAGTATATGGTATCATACCGATACCCAGTGGTTAGGGTTCCGAATAGTTCGTCCATTAAAAATCCCTTCAGCAGAAGAGATAGAAATTATCTGGAGCACAGGAATTGACCATGAAACTCTTGAATAGAGTAATTCTAAAATTAAGTCTAATTTCATTGGCTGCGGTCGGTTTCAGTGAAAATTCAGATGCCAAAGTTTACTCCTATACTCATGCTTGCATGGGTACAGAATTTAAATTATTAATTCATTCGAACAGGCCTGCTCGAGAAGTTAATGAAGTGGCCTTGTCCGCTTTTAGACTTGCCGACAGACTAGATAATAAATTTTCTGACTACTCTGCTGAAAGTGAAGTCAGTAAATTCAATGAATTTGAGGCAAACGTCCCTTTCAAGTTGAGCCGAGANCTCCTNGATTTGCTAATCACTTCTAAACAATTTCATACGAAAACAAATAATGCTTTTGAACCCGCTTCAGGNGCTCTAACNCGTTTATGGCGATTATCCAAAAGAACTGGCACCTCCCCTAAGAGCGAAGATCTTATATCGGCAATAGAAGCTAGNAGTAGTAACAATCTTTTAATTGATAAAAAAAATAAAACACTGANAAAAACCAACAAACTAACCCGTCTTGATTTTGGTGGAATAGCAAAAGGATTGGCAGCAGATAAAATGATGCACCACCTGAAAAAAAGTAATTTTGATTCCTGCAGCATCTCAGCAGGTGGTGATATTATTGTTGGTTCCCCTCCCCCTGGTAAAAAATTCTGGAAGGTTAAGATAAGACCCTATGGCAATTCGATAATAGGAGAATTTAACGTAAATCTATCCAACGCCGCAGTATCAACTTCGGGAAGCATAGANCAATCAGTAACAATCAATGAAAAAAAATACTCTCATATTATCAATCCAAAAAAAGGACTCGGATTAGAATCGAATATATCAGTCACTGTGATATCAAAAAAAGCAACGACCACAGACGCATTAGCTACATCGATATGCATCTTAGGAAAGGATGGACTTGAAATCCTTCAAAATTACCCTGAAACAGAGGCNTCAGTTATCGATTTAACTAAAGAAGAAACTTTATTAATAAAAAGTGAAGGGTTCTCTAAATATTTAGATTAATTTATAGTCACTACCCCATGAGCAGGAGTAACGTAGTTTAAATAATAATTTATGCTGTATAAANTTATATTTAGAAANTTAATAANTTTATTGTTCTTTCTGAATATTTCNATCGNNGCGAGATCTCAAACCGAAGTATTAGAAATCTTTNGATCNAGTAAAGGAGTGATAGATTTATCGATTCATCTTAATGATGACAGTTATGCAATTTTATATCGAGACGACTTACTGACNGGCTCGGGTAGACCAATTTCATTCACTACTGGGAACAATAAAATATCAATACTTAGAGATCAATTAGCTCATCCTAAAAGTGGTTTTCTAAGAGTCAAAACCTTCAAGAATTTAAACTCTCAAGATTCAGATAGNGATGGAATATCAGATTTAATAGAAATGAATTCACTTGGATTGATGAACCCTATTAATCCTGCGCCCTCAATTAATAGCTCATACGGCAAGCTATATATTTTAAACAAAGAAACATTCGAAGTCTTATCACATAGNGATAATTTTCCAGGATCAAAAGACATACTTGAAGTCAAATTTGTCATCTATGATATTCACACTAATTCTCCGAAATTATATTTTATTAATAGTAAAAGGTTTGAATACCATTTCACATTCAGTAGAGATGCTGTCGGAAGATACTCTGAGAACTCGGACTTCAACAATCACACTTACTTCACNAATANNAGAAGAAAAAATGTTGCGGGAAGTATAGTGTACCACCCTAATTATGTTTCTGACAATGGAGAACAAGGAATTTATACAATAGAATTTTGGCCATCAGATCCCGTTGCCTTTAATTTTATAGAACCAACTTTTGAGATGATTGTATCATCAATGCCATTCCTAAACGGACGAGTAGCCTATCACCCCTCTAGTGAAACTCAACGAACTCTCTACTCGGATGAAATTGAGAAATTTAAAAATTCACATATTAAGATAATAGAGACTAATAAACTCCTCGGCGACATAGTTTATAATGGGCTTAATACGGGAGAAAGCTTTGGNAGNCTTAGGTTAATCTCTGGAGCTCAAAGCATTTCCTCAAGAGACATAGTNATTCTCNAAAACCTCCCAAACGATTTAAGNCATGTGGCTGGAATAATAACCGAACAAAACCAAACTCCTCTTTCACACATAAACTTGAAAGCCAAACAAAATGGAACTCCAAACGCATTTCTTAAAAATGCATCTTCAGATCCAAGAATAATCCCTTTAATTGGCCAAAATGTTTATCTTAAAATAGGTCCTGATCAATTAGAAATTCGCNNAGCNTCTCAAACNGAATTGGATGAATTTTTTGANNAANTTCGCCCTAAAAANACTTCTTTCCCAAAAAGAAATTTAGANTANAAAGAAATTAGGGATCTTTCCAATGTTAGTTACCCCATGTCTAATGGTTACGGATCAAAGTCAGCGAACCTAGCGGAATTAAGATCTATAATTCCCTCAGTAAGCCCCGAAGGTTTTGCTATACCTTTTTATTATTATCACGAGTTTATGACTCANAATGGTTTCTACTCTGAGGTGGAGCAAATGATCAATTCTGAGTCATTTAANNNCTTTCCNTCGGTAAGNGATCGTNGACTGAAGGAATTTAGAAAAAGAATTAAAGATACCGGAATCCTTCCCGGATGGATGCTTGATGAACTTCGGTCAATGCAAGAATCNTTCGCCGAAGGCACACCCTTGAGAGCCAGNTCNAGTACAAACAATGAGGATCTTGAAGGCTTTAATGGTGCAGGCTTATATGAATCATATACTCACTACCCTAATGAGGGACACTTTGCAAAGACTGCGAAACAGGTATGGGCAGGCCTTTGGACATATAGGGCATTTGAGGAGAGAGACTTTTGGAGAATTGATCATCTTACTGCCTCAATGGGGATTCTTGTTCATCCGAGTTTTCAAGAGGAATCTGCAAACGGTGTTGGAGTAACAAAGAACATATACATTCCCGGTCCAGGATGGGACGGCCATTATGTGAATGTCCAAAAAGGAGAGAATCTAGTTACCAACCCTGAACCCGGGTCGGTCGCTGAAGAATATATAATCGCCAACTTAGGATTCGGATCTAATTATGAAATCCAATACATCAGGAGCTCCAATCAAATTGATTCAGGTCAAAGAATTTTAACCCGTAGAGAAGCTCTTAAACTAAAAGATTATATGGATATTATTCACTCACACTTCAAAAATATTTACAGAGGAAATTCAAACTTCGCTATGGAAATAGAATTCAAATTACTTGAAAATGGTAAATTTATAATCAAACAAGCCAGGCCTTGGGTTGAGTGAAAATTCATTAAGATGAGTCTAATTCCTATTCCTCAACAACTCTAAAAAATTTACAAATCTCTTTTTCTTCTACATCCAAAAATGTGTAGGTTGTGCTCTCACCCTGAGAAATTATGCCGTCTTCAATATCGCTCCAAGACTTCATGTCAATCGAACTCTCTAATCTATAAGATACACCCGGATTAGATACCCAAGTTATAGACAAATTACTTAAGTCTTGATCGTAGTCAAAACCGATAATCTCTAAAGATCGCACTCCGTTTGTTATTACAAAAAACTGATCGCCTTCAAAATCATTTAGATCAATATCCCCCAACGAAGAATTATCTACATACCCCCCCAGCCCATCAGTCCCCAAGTTTCCAGTCCATTCAGGCATAGCGCCAAGAAATTGATTTGATAAATAATCGTGTCCCTGCCCATTTATCATAACACACATCCTAATTTCACTTTTGGGTGAACCTATTAGTTCCAGTGGGATAGACAGCTCAGTACCAGTACGAACTGACCTTGCCTCTTCTTGATTCGCTCTCTGACCTTGATCCGAACCGATTCCTCCAGAATTAGTATTATTAAAGCCAATAACTAAACCATTTGATGCCTCAAACGGTCCATTCTTTCCAGAATTTATTGGATCAAAACGCCCTACCATTCCTCCACTTCCTCCTGCTCCTAATTTTGTAAAGTCCAAATCAAGTTGAGTCGAACCGAACCCATGCCTCACAATTAACAAGTAATCAGCAGTAAACCCTTTATCAAAAGTGAAGCCATCGAATTTTTCTGCCCAATTATCGTTATTAGAATTTAAATTAGAAATTATTTTATTCTGACCTCCTGATTCTGAATCAATGAATATCTCGAGCTTATTAAAGTTTGGCTCCAAATTACCTGCAAGCATAAGATAGAGCTTATCAGCTAACAAAATAGAGTAAGCAGCATCAAGCTCGCTACCAGGGTCTCCAAAGCCCGTTTGAACTTGTTGAACTGACAAAGCTCCACCATATGCATCATCAAGCTCACCATCAACTTCGATACTAAAGACTAGTGTACTGATTATTAGTTTTAGTACTAAAATATAAAGAGATATTTTCATTATTATTGTGAGCTTAATAAATATAAAAAATTACTAGCTCTTCCAAAAGCAAAAACTAGATTATAAAAAAAACCATTCTCTAAATCCAATAGACTAGATTTTAATCAAATGAAAATCAAAGAAGCTTTGGCAAGCAACAGCCCTATCGATGACATTAGCATTAACGGCTGGGTGCGTACTCGCCGCGACTCCAAAGGTTTTTCTTTTCTATCAGTTAATGACGGTTCTTGCCTCGCCAATATTCAGGTTATTGTTGATGACGGCATCCCTGGATCAGAACGCATAAGCGATGCCTCCACAGGCTCGTCTGTTGCAATTAAAGGTCAACTCGTTCATTCTCCAGGAAAGGGCCAGTCCTACGAAATTAAAGCCCTAAGCATTGAAATTACTGGGACTGCTGATGATACATATCCTTTACAAAAAAAAGGTCACTCACCCGAATTCCTGCGGCAAATCGCGCATCTTAGACCACGATCCAATCTCTTCGGTTGTGTTTTCAGAACTCGGTCTAGGCTTGCATATGCAATCCATCAGTTCTTTCAAGAAAAGGGATTTGTATATGTTAATACTCCAATAATCACGGCAAGTGATTGTGAGGGAGCCGGCGAAATGTTTCGCGTAACAACATTAGACGGGAAAGAGACCGATCAGGATAATGATTTCTTTGGCAAACCAACCTACTTGACGGTGAGCGGGCAACTTGAAGTCGAAACATTTGCCTGCGCACTGTCTAATGTTTACACATTCGGCCCAACTTTCAGAGCAGAAAATTCTAACACCACTCGCCATGCTTCTGAGTTTTGGATGATCGAGCCCGAAATGGCATACTGTGACCTTACAGGCGACATGGACTTAGCCGAAGAAATGATAAAGTATTTGGTTAATGATATAATCGATAATTGCGCAGAAGACTTGGAGCTCTTTGGAAAATTTGTTGATAAAGAATTACTCGAAAGACTCCAATCTGTTTCAAGTAAACCTTTCAAAAGAATAAGTTATACTGAGGCTATAAAAATATTGGAAAAATCCGATATAAAATTTGAATATCCTGTAGAATGGGGAGTAAACCTTCAAACTGAACACGAAAGATTTTTAACCGAANATCATTTCAAGTCCCCGGTAACAGTCCATGANTACCCTAAATCCATTAAGCCTTTTTACATGCGCGTAAATGATGATGATANCACNTCAGCAGCAATGGACCTGCTGGTACCTGGAATAGGCGAAATTATTGGCGGNAGCCAACGCGAAGAACGCCTTGAAGTTCTTTTAAAAAACATGAAAGAACACAATGTTTCTGAAAAAGATTACTCATGGTACTGTGATTTACGTAGGTATGGGACAGTTCCACATTCAGGGTTTGGTTTAGGATTTGAAAGAATGTTAATGTTNGTCACTGGTGTGGCTAATATTAGAGATGTAATTCCATTCCCAAGNACTCCAGGAAGTGCTGAATTTTAAAATTATGAAGTTAAAATTAATTATTGGNTTNCTCCTNACCTTCATTGCTAATTCACTTTCAAAACCTGTTAAGGAGGGCGCTCTAACTACAGAATTAGTGTCCTCCAAAGAATCCATTCATCCTGGGGAAACAATTGATATTGCTCTTAGGATAAAACCCAATGAAGGCTGGCACACTTACTGGAAAAGTCCTGGTATTGTGGGGGTTCCAACGAAAATCGATTGGACTCTCCCTGAGGGGTTCAATGTTGGCGAAATATTATGGCCTCAACCTCAGACTGTGAAAATGGGTCCTTATGATGCTTACGGATACGACAAAGAAGTATTCCTAGTAGTTCCTTTGACTTCATCTGGCAGCCTTGAGCCTGGAAAAAAACTTTCTGTTAAAGCTCGAGTGAGTTGGATGTGTTGCTCTAAGGTGTGTCAACCTGGATTCGCCGATCTAAGTCTAGAGTTACCAGTCTCAAAAAAGAATCAAACTATTAAAAGTACTGAGTGGTCGAAATCTATCATTAAGTCACGATCAACTTTTCCTTTAGTCAATGAATCATGGGAGACGAGTGCAGTTCTCAAAGGTGACAAAATAGAATTAACTCTAAAAAGAATTAAAGGAAAAAATTCAACTATTCCAAATAATCCGTATTTCTTCTGTGAAGATGGTCTTATTCATTCGGATAAAAAACAAATCATCAAAATTCCTTCGGAAAAGTCAATTGTTCTCGAATTACATATTTCTGAATTTGGCCCTAAAAAACCTACTCACTTAAAGGGAATATTTTTCAACAAGAGTGGCTTGCCTGACAATTCAGGTGCACCGCCGATCTACATTAATGTACCTATCCTTGGGTATTAATATTAGCTTAGAATGTTTTTACTGAGAATTGACAGGTCTATACATCAAGCTAGTATCATTTTCTTTAAATTTAAGCCGGAGTAGCTCAGGGGTAGAGCAATTCATTCGTAATGAATAGGTCGTCGGTTCAATTCCGACCTTCGGCTCTCTTTTTTTGCCACACATATAGATCAAAGGGCTACTTTTAGCGTACTTATAATTTTTATTAGTGATAAGTGTTTTTTTGGCCAGTTTTGGGCACTAATATATGATCATATTATTCATTATTAGTTATGCGAATTACAAGAGATACGAATGGTTATGTTGAGCTAGGTCGTTTTGAAAAATTAATCCAAATCCTCATCGTAATCAGTCTAATTAGTTTTGCTTTTGAAACTCTTCCAAATTTATCAACTGCATGGCAAAATGTTCTAAAGTTCACTGAAATTATTATCGTCTTAATATTTACAATAGAGTACATCATTAGGATTTCCTTATGTAGACCACGATTAAAATACATTTTCTCATTTTATGGAGTTATTGATATATTAGCTATCTTACCATTTTTCCTTACAGCCGGAATAGACATAAAGTCCATAAGAGCATTCAGGTTGCTTAGGCTTTTACGTTTTGTAAAACTCTTGAAATACAATAAAGCCATAAGACGATTGAGGGATGCTTTAATTGATGCTAAGGATGAATTAATCTTATCAGGAATAGTTGCTGGCATATTACTTTATTTAGCATCAATTGGAATTTACTATTTCGAAGAAGAAGCTCAGCCGGATTCATTCGGTTCAGTTTTTCACTCTATGTGGTGGGCAGTTTGTTCTCTTACGACAGTTGGCTATGGAGATGTAAAACCAATAACAGTGGGTGGAAAAATTTTTACTGGAATCGTTTTAATTATTGGAGTCGGTATCGTTGCTATGCCGACTGCAATTCTTGCTTCAAGTTTTAATAATGCGAAGAAAAAGGAAAAAAAGAATGATCTATAAATTCGCGATTTTGGACAACCGTTGGGCACCAAAATATTAGAGCCTGTGTTTTTGACTACAACTTTTTAAATATTCATTCTTACCAAATAGACCGTCGGATCAATTCCGAACTTCGACTCTTTATCTATCGGTCTTAACCGCAATGTTTGCTTTAGGCACTCCAACATGGCGGCAAATAGACATGACGTTTGCCAAGTAAAGGTGCTTTGCATCTTGATCACTTCTTATCAATACTTTTATATCTGGTTTTTTTTCAACCTCATCCTTCATCCAATCTGAAATTTGCTCCTCTGTTACCTGCTTGCCCATCAAAACATAAGCGCCACTCTTTCGAATATTTATCTTTATCAGGTTCCCACTAGATTGGGTGAGAGATTGGTTCTTAGAATCAACTGGTAAATTTACCATATGATCTATTTCTTCCTCCTTGAAAGTCGTTGTTACAAGAAAGAAGATTATCAATATAAACATCACATCGATCATGCTTGAAATATTGATAATATCACCATCATTGGATGATGATTTTTGACGGATGTTCATATTTAGGACTGTGGATTTATATTTGAAGAATATTTTGGTTCTCCTGGATTAGAATCACCTGCCTCATTTGAGCCAATATCTGGCAATGCAAAATCAACAATGAATTCAGTGCCAACTTCGTCAAGGTGGTCTATAACTTTATCTGCTCTTGATGAAAGCCACTGAAATAATAATAATACAGGAATAGCAATCGTTAACCCTGCGGCGGTACTAACTAATGCTTCATATATACCATTAGCAAGATCTGCAGTCTTTGCCGCTCCACCACTGTCAGCGGTTCTTTGGAAAGCTTCAATCATCCCGTAAACTGTTCCCAATAATCCTAGGAGCGGACAGACACCTGCTATAACTGACAATGGTCGCAAACTGCGCTTCATCTTTTCTGCTTCCCTAGCCCCTGCATCCTCGATCGCCTTACTAACCGCCTCATGACCTTGGCTTCTCCAACTAATCCCAGCTTTAAAAACATGAGCACAAGATGCCTCAGAATCTTCGCAATACCTTTCAGCAGCTCCATCTGCAGAATCTCTTCTCCAGACTTCTCCCAAACCTTTTAAAAAGCTTGAAGGTAAAACTTTTTCTTTATTTAACGAGATGAATCGTTCAAGACCAATCGCTAACGCTAAAATTGAGGCAATTCCAAGGGGAAGCATTACGGGTCCTCCTTTCCTAATAAGGCTGAACATGGTTTCCTTATTTTCACCGGCACCCTCACCAACTTCTTGAGCCAATACCAGTGAATTTAATCCCAAAAAAAGAAAAAGAAAAAACAGCAGAAAAAATAAAAAACTTATGTTGTCGTGTCCTCTGTTTTTTGTGTAGATATGCATCAATTTTATATTAATAATAATTGTCTAAATCTGAGTAATCAGGTCAAGAATTATAAAAACATACGCACAGCCCATTTCATTAAAAGTCAATAATTACACGTGCCCTAGCCATCAGAGTTAGTAACAATAAGGCTTTAACCATCCAATTAAATATATAGATTTAAATTCAGTGAAAAAATACTTTCTTCTCCTCCTCATCTTGTTATCTGAAACTCTTATTTCAAAAGACCACCCAAATGTAGTTATCGTGTATGGTGATGATGTTGGGTATGGGGACATCGGAGCAAATGGCTCAACAAAAATACCGACCCCTTATATTGATAAGATAGCGGCAGAAGGAATACTTTTTACAGACGGTCATTGCACGGCTGCAACGTGTACACCTTCCAGATACTCAATGTTGACTGGTTTGTATGGATTTCGAAAAGGAGTAAGAATTCTACCACCTAACGCACCTCTATGTATACCTACAAATATTTTAACACTACCAAAGCTATTCAAAAGAGCGGGATACAATACGGCTGTTGTTGGAAAATGGCACTTGGGTCTTGGCAAAGAAAATTCGGAAGTGGACTGGAATGCTGACGTCAAGCCTGGCCCTCTTGAAGTAGGGTTTGATTATTCTTTCCTACTTCCCTCGACGAACGATCGCGTCCCTTGTGTTTATGTGGAGAACTACCGTGTAGTGAACCTTGATCCTAAAGACCCATTATACGTGGGGGCTGCACCAGAAGGACACAAGAGTACTGAATATCCATACGGAAGAACTAACCCTGAGTCTGAAACTTATTATCCAGCAGACCATCAACACAGCGAGACTGTAATAAACGGGATAGGAAGAATAGGAAAAATGTGGGGAGGGAAAACTGCTTTGTGGGACGATGAAAAGATGGCAGATGAATTTGTCGATCAGGCTAAAAAATATTTATCAAAGCAATCAAAAGATAAGCCATTTTTCTTATACTTTTCATCTCAAGATATCCATGTCCCAAGAGCTCCTCACCCAAGATTTCAAGGTAAAACAAAATTAGGCAAGCGAGGAGACGCAATGGTGCAATTTGATTGGTCCGTTGGCGCAATATCCAAGGCTTTAAAAGATCTCGATTTACATGAAAATACAATTCTGATCGTATCTAGTGACAACGGGCCCGTTTATGATGATGGATATGAGGACGGCTCAACAGTTAGAAAGTCTACTAAAGAGGCTGACCAAGGTCATGATGGATCTGGACCTTATCGCGGAGGGAAGTATCAGATCTATGAGGGAGGAACTCGCGTCCCTTTCATAGTCCGTTGGCCGAAAATGATTAAACCAAGCGTGTCTAATGCTTTAGTTAGCCAAATCGATCTAATTGCTTCATTCGCTAAACTTCTAAATGTTAAACTAAATAAAAATGAGGCCCCTGATAGTCGAAACACTCTTGATGCGTTCCTAGGTAAAGATAAAGAAGGGCTAGACTTTACACTGCAAGAAGCCAACAGAACCGTTGCGCTAAGAGAAGGTGATTGGAAATTTATTCCAGGAAAAAATAACGCCCAGCTATACGATTTGAGCACTGATACAGGAGAATCAAAAAACCTGATAACTCAAAAGCCTGCTCTCGCCAAAAAGCTTAGGCAGAAATTAAACAAATTGAAATCAGAATCTGGCTTGAGGTAAATAAAATATTATTTTAGAGGAGCACTAGAATTTTATTCATCGATCAAATCTCTAACATATTTTCTATCAACCTCAGAAAGA
Source organism: Verrucomicrobiales bacterium (assembly GCA_002705125.1). GTDB lineage: Bacteria > Verrucomicrobiota > Verrucomicrobiia > Verrucomicrobiales > DEV007 > EC70. The sequence continues at coordinate 53,087 of PAHQ01000015.1, forward strand.
TCATCGATAGGAATAGCGACCTTTTTTTTATCCTCTTTCATTAGATAGGCTTTTCCTTCTGTAACCGAAAGAAGTCTAGCCCGAATCTTTTGACCTGAATGGTTTGTGAAATTCCTAAGCGGGGATTCTAATTTCGTTCCTTTAGTATTTCGTTTTTTTTGGTCAAAAAAATCAAAAATCCTCTCCACCATTTCTGGGTTTTTAGTTATTGAGTTAAAATGATTTCCTCCTTTGATCTCCTCGTATTTAAAATCCATTTCAAGTTTTTCCATTTTACCTGCCCATTCCCTAATGACACTGACGGGTATTAACCGGTCTCTTTCACCAGTAACGAGGTAAATGGGGATTTCTCGCATACTTTCAAGAATGGAGTCATTAAAATCAATAGTTTGTCGCATTAATGCAGGAGACAATGGGGCTAGGCCAGCCCAAATCTTTGAATACTTGTTCCCAAGATAAATGGTCCCCCCTCCTCCCATCGAATGCCCCATCAGAAAGATCCGGTCTGGGTCAATATTGAATTCGTTTTTCGTAATTCGCAAAACATTCATTACATCCATTTCGCTTAGCTCCCCAATATTTTCAGGGTCGTTGGGATTTTCACCGAGAAACAAAGATTCAATCGTTCCCTTCTTTGTCTTTCCCCTGGCTCCATACCAACCCCGTTCGTTATAGCCAAAAGGAGCCACCACTATGTAGCCTCTAGACTCAGCTTCCTTTACGATTCCTCTATAACGAATAATCTGTTGGGGATTACTACCAAGACCATGCAATAAAACGATTAGGGGAGTTTGCTTCTTTTGCGAATAAGACTTCGGGACATATAGGGAGTAGCTAATATTCTTATCTGCTTCTTTGAAAAAATAGGATTTTTTTTCTATCTTACCAGCACCTTTGCCAGAAATTAGTAAAGGCAGAATCAATAAGAGAAAAACCAATAATGTTCGAGATTTGAGCATTTAAATATTTATTAGATCAAATTTGATAAGTCTCAAATTATAAAATAATTCCCTCTTCCTCTCATGACTAAAATTAATAGTTATAAAACATTGTTTATATTGATTTTATTGAAGTTTTTATCGATTTTAAATAAATTAATTTTTATCTATAATTTAATGTGAAAATTAATAATCATATTACTAACAGATAGATAAATGCCAATACTTGCTCTTCTTCTTACTTTACTAGTCATCGCTGTCCCAATATGTGCATTTATTGCGCTCAGCCAATCCAATAAAGCATTAAGAGAAATAGAGACTCTCAAACAGGAACTTAATAAATTATTCCGTGAACAAAGTAGATCTCAACCAAATGATGACCTGTTAAATGAAATAGAGTCGATCAAGTCGAAATTAAATAAATTATCTCTTGAACAAAGAAAGTCTCAACTAAAGAAAACAGTTGATACTCGTTCTACCTCTAAAGAAAAATCCAAAAGTGTCGCAATACAAGAAGAACCGATCCAACCCCCACCTCTTCCAAAAACCACCACCGAAGAAGGTCTTGTTCAGCCCAATGTTTGGACTGAATCAAAATCATATGAGGAAGGAAACATAATAACTGTTAATTATGTTTTACGTACCAAAGATGGGAAAAAGTTGAGCAAAGGATACAACAAAGCGCGGTTAACGCTAATCAGAAAAACATATGGGCAAAATGGAGAAGAAAAAGAAATAATAGAATCAAAATTACTAAATGTATTTCAGGCGCAGGTAAGAAGTGAAGATTTTAAGGCTGACAAAGAGGGGAAATATCAATTTATTTTAAATTATGGACCTATCGGCAACCAATCTTATGAATCAGAAAGTTTTACGATCATTAAAAAGAGAGCACCTCAAGCAACTCAAGAATCTGCAAAACCTTTATCGCCAAAGAAAAAAGCCACAGCTCTCTTAGAACCACAGAAAAGCTCACAAACAAAAGGAACTGAATTGAATGATTCAGATATTGAGCCATCTGATTCCCTAGAAATCAAGCTCGGTACTTACTGGTTTGTAAGAATAGGGGTTATTCTGTTACTGACCGGTCTCGGCTTTTTAGCATGGTTTAAAAAAGATTTTTTCCTGGATCTTTCAGCTGCCACAAAAATCTCATTATTTTATTTTATTAGCTGCGGAATGGGAGGACTTGGACTGTGGCTACACCGAAGAAAAAAAGAACTCCAAAACTTTGGTCAGGTGCTTATAGCAGGAAGTTTTGCAGGCACTTACTTCACGACCTATGCCGCTCACATATTTGAACCAGTCAAAATAATCGACAACTCTAGCCTTGCTCTTGTTCTCCTTTTTGTTTTGGGCGCATTAATGGTCGGAGTCGCAGAAAAATTAAAATCACAAACAATTGCCCTTTTTGCAATCGGGTCATCTTACTATGCAACTTATGTTCCATTAATTCATCAGGGTACAATTTCACCATGGATTATCCTTGCCTCTAATTTAATACTCGCAGTCACCTCAGTTCTTTTCATGGTTAGGAACCAATGGTTCCGTATACCAGCATTGAGCATGGGAGCCTCTTATTTAGGTTTTTTCATCTGGCGATTTTTAGAAAAATCACCGGACTTTATACTTGTAACACTTTTCCTTGGCTCTCTCTGGTTGGTTTATACCGTTGCAGTTTTCATCTGCAAACATAAAGAATTTAGTGATAACGAAAGAGCAACTTTTCTGACTCTCAATAATGCAGCTGTGTTTGGTTTTATGACTTGGGAAGTTCTCAAGTTACCAGAACCCAACTTTTGGATTTTAGCACTATCAATCGGCCTCATTCTAATTGGATGTGCCCTTATCTCATCTAAGTTACTTAAGAAAAACCCTCTTACAAAAAACGCTTACCTTATTCAGGGACTTTCGCTGGCGACTCTGGGCCTGATGACGACAAAACAATCAGAATCGATCAAGGGCCCCATACTCGCAGCCGAGACATTAGTCTTACTCTTCAGCTCTACCCGACTTAAAAACATACTAATTCGATATGCTGCGGTCGCCACGTCCATTGCAGCAATCGTCTTCGGTTTTATTTCCATCGAAAATAATAGCGCAGATTATTTAAGGAGCTCATTAACCATCACTGCGTTCCTGTTAGCCGGAGGAATTTTATCTGCGAAAAAAATAGAAATGGAAGATAGTGCTATATTAAGAAATTTCACAACGTATTTTATTGGAGCTGCAATATTGATATTCACGTCAGCATTATTATATCAGTACAATCATTTAGAGATTGCTTGGATTAGTGACCCTTTTTATAATTTACTTATACTTGCAGCCGCTCCAATCATTGGATGCATTTCTTATTATTTTCTGAGAATCCGNGAATTAACTCTATTAGGCCAAATTCCTTTCTTTTTTGTAGCTGCATTTTCTTTAGGTTTCATTGCTGATCAAGGANNCATCTCTCAAAATATAANANTCCTAGCNCTTACACTNTGCTTCATACATTGGTGGAAAATGCAGGGCCATTTGATTNTTGATCCAAATGATCACAACACAAGGACGTTAAAAATTCCAAGCATCATTGAAGCCTGTTATTCGGTCGCCATTGTTGCACAAATCTTTTCATGGGCCATTTCAACAACAATGGATAAAACGCCCAATGGTGAACCTTGGTTATGGCTCGGCCCTCTCCTAGCAATTTCAATAACTATCTACAGCTTCATTTGCAAATTAAAATACCTAGGTGCACTATCACAGTTATTTCTTGGATTTGCATGCTTGATCCANATAAATATNTGTATTGATNGNCANAATGACAGNCCCATACTCGCCTTAATTCCTATAGTCACTCTTTTTGCAACACTACTCTTCTTAGTTGGAGCTAATAAAACTACGTCATCTGAGAATTATGAAACCATAGTTCTCTCAAGTATTAAAAAATTATACGCCATCCTTTTATCCTTACTTACATTNCTNTGGGTATNTAATTATNNACCACNAGANTATCNNTCGTTAGTCAGTATNGCCATAGCCATTNCAAGTTATTTTGTTAGCACAAAAAACTTCATTNTTGATAAAAAGTTAATCCANTGGCTTAGCCTCAGTTATCTTGTAACTGGATTCATTTACTTAGCACTCGAGCTCGTTGACGGTNAGGCCTCAATANNGAGCCTAATTGGAATTCTTGGGTTAATGTCATTTCAACAGTTTTCCAAATCATTTAAAACCCCATTAAACATATCAGCCAAAATACACAACGTCCTAATCCTATCAGCTTCAATAGCCCTATTCTGGTGGTGTACAGAGAAAGTTTCTGACACAAGTGCTGAACTTCGTACAATCACCTGGGCCGGATTGGCTGTTATAAACTTCTTGGTGGGAATCAGCCTAAAGGAGCGTTGGTATCGATTAATAGGTTTATCTATATTGGGAATTTCTCTCTTGTCCCTCATTCCTATCATTTGGGATATGCCTACAGAACTCAAAATTACAAGTCTATTTGTTTTGGGAGGAATATTTGTTGGCCTTGGTTATATTTACACTCGATACAAAGATCATATCAAAAAGTTATTATAAAACATACATTCCAATAAGAATCTTTATGAGTATGTTGATTAGGTTTAATTATCATGTTTTTTATAACTCTAACTCTTTATGCTACGTTTTATCTAAACACTATTTCTAGCATTCAAGAGAAAGTCAGTGAAACAAAGTCATCTAGCTTATTTAAAGATGAGCAATCAAAAGAATTAGAGGATATCGGATTATTTATTTTTAAAGATAAAAAAAGCAATCGAATCATTGAAATTTCAGGAAACAATAACAAACGAATTAAAGATTCTCATCTCAAGTTAATTGGAAATCTCAAAGAAATTACTGACCTATCGCTGGAGGAGACCCAAATAACCGAAAAGGGCATTCGCCATATTACTAACCTGCAAAAACTAGAATGGCTCAATTTGTATAAAACGCCCATCAACAATAAAGGCCTCAAGGAGATTGCTAAAATCAAATCAATTAAACTTCTTCCTATTGGCGAAACCAAAGTAACCNATGATGGCATGATCCACTTGGCAGCAATGAGGCAATTAGAGTATCTAGGCCTAAGAGGAAACCCTATTAGTAATGCCGGCACAAGCCACCTAAAATCGCTAGTAAATATTGAAGGTTTAAATTTAGCAGAAACAAAAATATCCGACAAAACTTTAAACCATATCTCCAAGTTTAATCACCTAGAAAAACTTTGGATACAGAAGACTGAAGTCAGTGATCAATCTATTCCAGTCATTACAAATTTTAAGAAATTGAAACAACTTGATGTTAGTGACACAAAGATAACTACCGAGGGAATTAAGAGAATTAAATTTAAACTTCCCTATTGTGAAATAATTTCTAGTAAATAGAAATTAATTAGCCTGGAGGCCATAGCAATGGCCTGCCCGCCAAAATGTGTACATGCAAATGAGGAACAGTTTCGCCCCCGTTCTTTCCATTATTGATAACAATTCTAAACCCCTGGCCTTCATCAGAAAACCCTAGATTATCNGCNATCTCTTTGGCTCTCAATAAGAGATGTCCTAATAGCTCTTTATCCTCATNCGTCGATTCNGCTAATCTGGAAACAGGCTTTTTTGGAATAATTAAAATATGACAAGGAGCCTGCGGAGAGATGTCATTAAAAGCCAAACAAAGATCATCCTCATAAACTATCTCAGCCGGAATTTCTCTATCTATAATTTTCTCAAATAGCGTTTTCTCCCCCATTCTTTGGCCCTGTTAGGATTNCTACTTTAGCACAAGGCTAATTTCTCCACTTCTATTACGCGCAAGCTCTGAAATTATGTAGTCATTGATCTCTTCTGTTAACTCAACACATTTAGAATTCCACCTGCCCGCACCGGTAAGGTGCTTAACTGCCTTGCGAAGTTCAAAACACATTATTTGTGATGTGCCGCTACGTTCAGTATCGATTAATTTTTCACGAAGTATTCTAAAAAATTCCAACTCAAATCCGGANCCCGCATCAATAGCAATATCCATTAATGAAATNCGAACTGGTGGAGGTCCAATTTCAAGAGTCCTCGCAATATCTTCACAGCCCATAAAGGCCAAAGCCGTTTCAATTTTGTTGAATAATTCCTCAATGGTTATCGTATTTTTAGGAAATCGATTCTTAAGATATTCAATGACGGCNCTCGTAATATCAGGTGCAAAAAACCAATCCTGATGACCCGCCTTATTAGCTGCTTTAGTAATCTCATCGGAAAGCCATCTCGCCTCGTAACTTACTACTTCATAATCTCCAAATTTTAATAAAGGTAGTAGGTTGGGCTGGCAGACCATTTGTTGCTGAGGGGTTTGAAAATTAAATAGGGTTATAATTAAATAGGGGCTTTTATAATGCTCTATTTAGAACGTTCAAAGCAAGCAATTGTCTGAAAAANTTTAGATATTTTTCTCAGGTTNTAGGGCCGCCTACCAAGAGACTCGATTTCATTAATGAACTCACCAACATCCTGAAATTGTCTGTAAACTGATGCATATCGTACATATGCTACTGGATCAATTTTTTCGAGCTTAGCCATGACTCTTGCCCCAAGAACCTGGGTCAAAACTTCTCTAGATTCCTCGGATTCTAGCTCAGAAATAATACTATCTGCAGCCTCCTCCAATATATCTATACTTACAGGCCTTTTCTCACAGGCCTTTAGCAACCCATTAAGGAGTTTTTCTCTGCTAAATGGCTCTCTTATCCCATCACGCTTAACGACTCTCATGTCGCTGTGCTCTAAATGTTCATAAGTTGTGAACCGATGGCCACAGTCTAAGCACTCTCTTCTTCGCCGCACAGAAAGGCCATCCTTGGATTCTCTTGAATCCACGACTTTATCATTTATTCCTCCACATTTAGTGCACCGCATAAATCTATTACCAATATGAACAACCCAATTCAATGCAGTCAACGATCAACTCGGGTATCTTAAACCAATTTATTAAGGATCAGTTAAGAATTATTGACCTAGTTAATTTTCATATTTGTGATAATTGACTGGTTATCAATAAACATAGCGATTCTTTATCATGCTTTAATTATAAATATCATTGAAATTCATATGGCGAATTTATTTTCAAATTATGATGCTATTTATTGAAATTAAAAAATAAATGGGCAAAATAATAGCTAATGTCTTTACCTATATTAGATCGTTGGAGCAACGCAGTTAACAATCATAATGCAGAAGAGGTTTTGTCTCTGTACAATGAAGGCGCCGTACTTGTAGCTACTTTTTCTCCTAATCCTTTGAACACAACTGAAGCCATTCGAAGTTACTTTGAAAATTTCTTATCAAACCCCGGGGCTGGAGTTAAATTCAATATGGACTCTATCAACAAACAGGAGATAGCTGAAAATATAATAGTTCTTAGCGGGATTTATACATTTTTAAAAGAGGACGATGGAAATACGGTAGAAGTACCTGCACGCTTTACTTATGTTGTGGATGAATCATCTGAGGGCCAGATCATACACCACCATTCTTCTCAATTACCTTAGCCTAAATATATAAGGAAATTATAATTTCCCTATATTGACAGTCCAGTAGTTATTAACCCTCCCAACTCCCATTGAATCGGTTTCTTTATTGAACATCATAATTCTTTGCGAATCAGAAACCCACCAAGCTCTGAACGCCTCTCCTGGTTCTGGACTTAGCTTGTATAGAAGCTCCCAGTAAACCTTGCCAGCATATCCAGCATTCTTAGCCCGCGCCGCATAGCCTGAACCATCAAAACTTTTGTGTGAGAAGAAATCTTGAAAATGCATGTCGCCTGAATGCATTTCTGAAGCCAATGTTAGTTCTTGATCAATTCTTAATGCAATTAACCCAAGAGCAACTCGTCTTTGATTAATTTCCGACAGAAGTTTCTTATATATTGAAGTGCCCCANTTAACTTGTTCATTATAACTTTTAATAGCTTCATTCTTTTCATAAACCAATTTCAGGTTTGATAAACTATTCACATCAGAATCAGGGTTATCTTCATTAGGTTTGGCAAGAGCTATGAGCTCATTAAATTTAGCCGGGACGAATGNGCTTTCACCTTTGGACCAAGAGATCTCGCTATCCAGTTCAGAAAATAAACCAACATAACCCTTTAACGATTCATCGTCCTCAAACTGATTACCTTTAAGCGAATCAGTTAAGACTTTGTATCGCTCTTGAGAATTTTTAACCGTATCCTCCATTTCTTTTACTCTTTGTTTTAAATTATCTGGATCTTTCTCCTTCCATTTTGTCATTACAATTATAAGAGCAGCACTAGAAGCATCCTTCCACGCCTGNTAGTCATTCTCAAAAGAGGTTGAACTTTGTTCGGATGCACTAAGCGATGAGACCTTTGAAGAAAACTCGGACAATCGTTTGCTACGAGCCTGTTGTAAGAGTTTCTCGTAAGTTTCCTTNAACTGATCTCCCAACTCTCTAAATGAATCATAAACAATTTCTCTTTTGGACAACTCTTCTGAGATTAAAAACTTTAGACTCCTGTCTTTGTCCTCTTTAGTCAGTTCAAAATCCTCCTCAGAAGGACCAGGCATTTTAAAAGGAACACTTTCGTCAACAANGGGAGACTTTAAGTTCTCTTCGGAAGGCTTGTCGTTATTTCCAGCCCCATTAACATAGATCTTTTTTGTAATTACGGTCTTACTATTTTGATCTTCCCCGCTAGAAATCTTAATCATCTTCCCACTGCTTACTAAGTATACACCCAACCCACAAAGTCCTATTAACGTAATAAGAACCAAGACCCCGCCCATCGAACTTGATTTTTTAATTACTATTGGTTTAGGCGGAACATAAGAGGAAGCTCCGGGCATCTTTAACACAGGAGGCTTNTTGTCTACCGGCTGACTAACATTCGTTTCAATATTTTCGTTTGTAATCGTCTCAGCTTGAGGCAGCTCACCCATCTCAAGAATCTCAATCTCTTGGTCAGGGCTTGCGGGAATCAAAAACTTTGCATTACAGCTAATGCAGCGCCCTTTNTGGCCAGCGTGTTCTTCGCTAACCTCAATTATTGTCGAACAAACAGGGCAATTAATTTGCATGTGCGGCTAGGGTGAAATAATTTTTTTTAGTTAGGAAATTCACTCATCGCCTTAAGAGGCCTTCCACCGAAGGGTTTATCCCAGCCATTTTTTCCAGGATCAAAATATAAGGTGGCAGGAGCATCCTTGAACATGTATTTGGACTCTTCTGGAGCATCTCCCAAAAACTGAACCGTCTTGAGCCCGATGCATCCACTAAATGCTGAAACTCCTATGCTCGTCACATTCGGAGGAATCGTTACATTGGTGATCTTTATACACTCCCTGAATGCAGAGTTNCCGATCGAGGTAAGTGTACTCGGCAGAGTCAATGACGTCATTCCACTATTTCTATAGAAAGCATTCTCTCCGATTGTTGTAACGGCAAAACCTTCAATAGTACTGGGTACAATCACTTGCCCAACTCTAGTACACTTAGTAAGAATAACTGATTCGCCGTTAAGACTATATTCAAAACCACTTAAATCGACCTTTGGAACTTCCTCTTCTGAAGGCTGTGCCTTATTTTGATTCTCCTGATTCTTATTTTCTTTATCCTTGCAACCTATTAAGAGAGCTAAGGTAATAATTAATGAGAGTAATCTTTTCATAACTACAATTTACCACCTAGTAAGCGAGTGACCAATTAAAAATAGACTCCGAAAAATTGGAGTTAATTAGAGTTATCAGTACGGAAAAAGAGACCTAATATAGTAATTTTTCTGATAAAAGATATTAGTAATGCTCTAAGTGAAAATTCCCTAAGGGGTTTTGAGGTAAATATCTTTAAATTCTACGACCATGCCCTTGTCATGTAGTTGTAAGCCGATGAACCCTTTTTCAAGCTGTCCCTCCTTAATATTATCTGTGAATTCAGAGGCCAATTTATTATTTATCCACAATTGGAAAAAGTTACCTTTGGCCACGATCCTACAGTCATTCCAGTCGTGACGTTTTATCTCATCAAGTTTAATGGCATCTTTGATTTTCTCACTCTTTCCCTTGCCATCGTTGTCGATAACCAAACGCGTTCCTCTCGGACAAGGAAACTCACGTCGGGTACCGGAGCCAAAATGAAAATCCCAAGCTCCCAATACACCTGGTCCAATGCCAACATGACCGATGTCAGCATGATAACCCTCGAATGGTCTTTTATTTGTTTTGTCTGGCCGTGTCCTAATCTCAACNCCAGTGTTACCTTTGGTTACCATTTTATATTTAAACTTAAGTTCAAAATCTTTTAACTCTTCATTCTTGGAATAAACAAGATAGACAAGACGATCTTCTTGACCCTCACCTCTTATGACTCCGTCCTTTATAGACCAGGGCTTGTACGGAGTTACCGGAGCACTACGCCATCCGGTCAAAGTCTTTCCATCAAAAATGGAAACAAATCCATTCTTATCCTCAGCATTTAAAAGAGAGACAGATAATAAAATAAAAAAACAACTGACTAAATATTTAAAGGTTTTAAGCATAGGACATATTTTAACACNTAAAAATTTATTGAAAACAAAATATAGTTTCGCCAATAAAGAAAATTAACCCCAAGAGGAAAAATCAACCCTCTACGNCTAGAGTAGAGGATTTNATTAAACTATAATATCGTGAAGAACATTACCAGCCACATCGGTCAGTCTAAAATCTCTTCCACTAAAATGATAGGTTAAGCGTTCATGATCAATCCCCATCATATGAAGTATTGTTGCATGAACGTCATGTATCGATGTTCTATTGACAGCTGCATGGTAGCCAATCTCATCAGTTTCCCCGTAACTAGTTCCGCCCTTAATNCCTCCTCCGGCCATCCACATGGTAAATCCAAACGGATGATGATCTCTTCCACTTCCTCCCTGTTTATGAGGTGTCCTTCCAAACTCCCCNCCCCAAACGATTAAGGTTTCATCCAGCATTCCTCTTTGCTCTAAATCTTTAATGAGGCCGGCCATTGGTTGGTCTGTCGAAGCGCAGTGCTTGTTATGGTTTCCAGTAATACTACCGTGAGCGTCCCAATTGTTATCACCATGACCTCCTCCNGAATACAACTGAACAAATCTCACTCCACGTTCCACCAATCTCCTCGCCATTAAACACTGAGTGCCAAAATATTCACNAGGATTTCCTTTTTCAATCCCGTAGAGTTTNTTAGTATCATCAGTCTCTTTGTCAAGATCAAGGGCCCCGGGCGCAGCAGACTGCATGCGGTAGGCAAGTTCGAAGGATTGAATCCTTGCCTCCAGAGAAGNCTCAGCAGGACGATCGTTTGAATGCAATTGGTTCATCCGACCAGCAAAATCTAAAAGCTCTCTCTGATTTCCATCCATCACATCCTTAGGTCTATTAAGATTAAGAATTGGCGTCCCTCTTGATCTGACTGGTGTTCCTTGAAAAGCTCCTGGAAGAAATCCAGACCCCCAGTTAGGTGCCCCCCCTATAGGACCGCCTCTATGGTCATACATGACAACGAATCCAGGTAGGTCTTGATTTTCAGTGCCTAGCCCATAGTTCACCCATGATCCTAGACTAGGAAAACCCGTTCTGATCATGCCGGTATTCACTTCGAATAATGCAGGGGCATGGCTTATGGAGTGTCCATAGACACCGCGCAGCATCGCCGTATTATCTATAACTTTAGACAGGTGCGGATACCTATCCGAAACCCAGTGCCCACTCTGTCCATGCCTTTCAAATTTGTAGGGCGAAGGAAAAAGTCCTCCTGCACTTCTGGCCCCTTTCGTTTTGACCACATCATTGACACTCTTCCCAGAATATTTTTCTAGTGCCGGCTTGTAATCAAATAAGTCTACGTGGCTNGGGCCTCCGTACATGAACAAGAAAATAACACTCTTAGCCCTAGCCGCAAAATGCGGTTGACTAGGAGTAAATGGAGAAGGTTTCTGGCTACCTAGTAAACCTTCCTGAGCCATCATGGCTGATAGAGCCAACGATCCAAAACCGCATCCCGACCGTTTCAACAATTCGCGTCTAGAAAGAGAACTTGGATTTATCGTAGAATTAATCGACATAGCAAAATTCGTTAAGAGTAAATAATACGTGGCACAAGTTATCTAGAGATTGCCCATCTTTAGAAAGTAAGTCATTACTGGCAGTTATCTCTAGTTCTGTTGGTGCCCTTGATAGAGCACGCCAATAAGCTTCAGTAATAAGTTTTGGAATATCTGATTCTCCTACATTTTTCTTTATCGACTCGGCAAAATGCGATGCCTGGGATCTAACAAACTCNTTATTCAANAGCATCAGGGCTTGTGTTGGGACAGTAGTAAGTTCTCTAACCCCTCGGCTTTGCATTGCATCAGGAACATCAAAAACCTCAAAGAAAGGAACTCTCATNGATCTCCTCATAAAGACATAAATACTCNTTCTCCAAGTATTGGGACCGTCTTTAACATTGACCGGCCATTTGTTTGTNGATCCGGTATTAATGGCATCCTTAGACACCCATGGTTTAACACTCGGGCCATAAAGTTTTTTATTCAAGGTACCGGCCGTATTCATTATTGAGTCTCTAATAATTTCACCCTCCAGACGACGGGCCTCTCTTCTCCAGTAAAGTTTGTTTTCTGGATCAATAGCATGTCTTTTCTGATCCCATGCCACGCTCTGCATGTAGGTAGAGCTATTCATTATGAGCTTATGAATAGTTTTTATTTTCCACTGACTTTTAATAAGCTCCTGAGAAAGCCAGTCAAGTAACTCGGGGTGGGTTGGCCTGTCTCCAACCTGACCAAAATTATTGCTGGTTTTAACCAAGCCTTCACCGAAGTGATGCTGCCACAGCCGATTAACAATAACGCGGGCAAGCAATTCACCTGAGCCTTTCTCAGTGTCGGTTAACCAGTGAGCCAANGCTTGCCTACCATCCCCCTTATTCTGATCGCTTTCACTAAGCCAAGACTTTACGTCTCCATTATCATTACTTAACGCGGTTAAAACGCCAATGCCTACGTCATCACCTTTTTGCTCAACGTCTCCTCTTTTGAGTAGTGGATTTTTCTTTTTGTTGCCACCGTTCCAAACCATTGCCTTGACCTTTGAACCCGGTTTACCGATTTCGAGTTCCCTGTCTCCTTCACGGCCGGGAAGAAAAAATCCTACCATCTTGTAGTAATCCTCCTGAGAGATGGGGTCATATTTATGATTGTGACATCTTGCGCACCCAACGGTCAGTCCAAGGAAGGCAGAACCTGTGGCCGATACAATATCATCCATCTTATCGTAGTTGGCTTTTTCTCTATCGACCCCATCGACGTTTGTAACGGTTGACCCTGCACTTAAAAAACCAGTCAGACTAACTGCCAAGGAATCTTTAGGAGAAATGATATCACCAGCCACCTGAAGCTTTACAAACTGATCAAAAGGNANATCGTCGTTAAGCGCACGAATCACGGCATCACGATAGGTCCAGGCATGAGGCCTCTCGTTATCACTCTCGTATCCATGGCTCTCTCCAAACCTTGCAACGTCCAACCAGTGTCTTCCCCACCTCTCCCCGTAATGAGGGCTGGATAGCAGTCTGCTCAGAAGTTTATCATAAGCATCAGGCGAATCATCTGAAACGAAATCATTAACTTCATCTCGGCTCGGAGCTAATCCAACAAGATCAAAACTGACCCTTCTGATGAGCTTTGATTTGTCTGCCATCTTGTTAGGATGAAGCTCTTTATTATTCATCTTATCAAGGATAAATAAATCAATTGGATTTGTTGCCCATGAATCATCCTCAACCGAAGGGACTACCTGATCTAAAATCTTTTTTAAGGACCAAAGGTCTGTCACCTTTTCAGAAGAGTTGGCACTTTGGATAGCTAAGAATTGTGAAGTTGTGACGAACAAAAAAAACACAAAAGAACGAAGCTTTTGAGTGTAGTTTTTAATTAACGCCTCCATCACTCATTAAATTATATAGATATCTGGTACGGTAAAGTAGGTTTCTATAATTTTTCAATTTTATATAACATGAAACTAAATTTAATTTTTCTGAGAAATTAAAGGGGGTTATTTCAAACTTTTAATATAATTTTGAATAAACCTTATCAATCAAACTTAAATTTTTAAAAACTTTAAGATCTAATTATATATTCGTTCATTGTTAGTATAAAATTTAACAATTGTCAGACCATTTCCCTATCTAAAGAAATATTGGAGCAACTCCTAGACTTGGGGATAATCCCCAAAATAGAGGCCTTCGATAAGAATAAAACTCTATACCAACCTATTTTATTTTTGAGACCTAATGAAATCAGAAAATCCTTTGAGATTATCTGTATTAATCAGGTCAACTCCTGAGGATTGGAGCTCTTTCCAGACTGATTTTTTATCTGGAGTCGCCCAAAACCTAATCCTTCGACTCTCGCTGTGAGCCCTTTCTACTAACTGCTTAAGTTTCTTTTTTTCTTCCACTGGAAATGGCCCCTCCCCATTCCATTTAAAATGTGACCCCCACCTATCACTTATAAGCGGCATTAAATTTACTGGTAGCTTACCACCGAGATCAGAAATTCTTCCGTCTATTCCGACGCTTCTATCAAGGTCCTTGGATATTTTTTCTTTGGCTCGATTTCCACTTATAACAATATCAACTGCGCCCTGGCTCCACTTCCCTTGAACCGTGCCACTAATAATATCTTCATATTTCTTCAATAGTTTTCTTAGTTCAGAATAGGCGGCCTCCGCTTCCGACTTTATATCGATTAATAAGATTAGGGCTTCTTTCTCCACGTATACATAGCCATCACCAAGCTTCACTCTCTCTTTCAGAGGATCAAGATATAGGCTCTCTAGTGTTATATNCTCTCTCAACTCAGATCGATCATGCCCNACTAAGAATTTTCCATTCACCAAATAAACGTCGACCTCAACACTGCAGAAACAACAATCAAGNGCATCCTTCAACGGCCTCTTCTGATAATAATCATTATGCGCATGCCCTTGGATAATTGAGTTGTGATCATCNGCCGCCAAGGGCACCGAAAGAAAAACTAACAGAACACAGAAATAATTTTTTATTACCATGAAAGCTTACCCGGTAAAAATTCGTCTATGAGGTCGTTATAAAAAGGTTTAAGNGCTTTGACATCTACTCTCTCTTCACTCTTCGTATACAGATCATAGGGATTAAAGGCACGGACCCATGAAAACATTTCAATATCATGCTGACTCATTAGGCGAGTGTACTGTCCTTCTTTGTGCCCGGGATAAAATGAGTGGTATCTAATCATATAAAGCGCAGGTTCAGGCAGGTAGTCTTTTACAACATGATATAAGTATTCATCATGTCCCCAGGACATGGTCACCTTATCCAGCCCACAACCTTCTTCATAAATTCCAAGCTCTGTTGAATATTCAGGATGGTTGGAGTCAGGGTTATCTTTAAAAAANTCATGGAAAACAATCTTCTCAGAGAATTTACAACCTAGAGGAAAAGTGTCTCCGACCACTGCCCACTGCTCTTCTCCAAACAGACATAAAATTTTTCCGAGATCATGAATTAATCCCGTAAGTATAAACCACCTGGGGTGGCCATCTTTCCGAATCGCCTCCGCCGTTTGTAATATGTGTTCAATTTGCGGAAGCTCTATATCAGGATCACTGTCATCGACTAACTCATTTAGAAATTCAATGGCTTCCCATACTGACATCTTTCGCCTATCAAATTTTAAAAAAGACCCCTTTTTTTGTGTGGCAAATTCGAGTGTTTGGTAACGGTGGTTCAACCTATAAAATTCTTTTACCTCGGGCCTGACCTCATCCTTGTAGTTTCGAAAGCTCTCCTCATCTTCTTCCAGACTAACCGGAGAATTTTCGGGGTATCTTTTTACTAAGTCCTCCTCCCATGACTCGACACTAAAACCNTCAAGTTCATTCTTTTTNGCTTCAGTTGGCTGACTATTCATTTTCAAATCAAAATACTTCAATTACTTATCTTAAGAATCTTCGAGAAGTATTCACATTCAATCAATAACTTTATGCCTCAAATACCCTCAGAGTTTATCAGCCTTGACATGATTTTCAGGCTAGTGAATAAATAAAATCTCTCCAACTCTCATAATTCTACTCAATGAAACAGAAATCACTAATTTCACTCATCACTTTATTTATTGCTCTTCCAGCACTAGCAGACGACCACCTGGCCACGGTAGGACACTGGAGATTTGACACTGATGATGCTGAGACTGGAAGTCCAATCACTCAATCAGAAAATGTATCTAATCCAGGGACCCACGATGCATCCCTCGAAGGAGGCAACCCGCTCTATTCTGAAGACACNCCCTCAAATAAAATTTATGACCCNATCACTGATGAAGTACTAGACAATAAATTCTCCTTAAATGCTACGGATCCAAATTCAAAGTTAAGGGTCGCTGACTCAGAGGATTTTAATACCAGCTTCACTGTTGAAATGTTTATTAAAATTGTTGGCGAGCCCGGAGGATGGCACTCCTTTTTAAGAAGACAAGAAGGTCAAGACCTCCGCTGGCAGATTGATTTCGATAATAGCAATAATGGAATCACTTATGGAAGATCAAGATCTAGGTGGGACACGCCCGCAGGAGGTGCATCAGATAACACTGCAGAGGTCGGCATCGATGAAAATGTTAATTTTGTAGTCTCTCCCCAAGGCAATAATAATGCTCCTAGAATATTTGTAGATACTGGTGCCAAAGATGAGAACACCGAAGACGTCGGTGAACAGAATACGGCCAACCCGAGCGATTATATCTATGACGCAGGAAGCCCTAACATCAATGAAACGAAGGCCAATCTCCAAGGGGATAGCATTAATGATGATACGAGGTGGCACCACGTCGCTCTTACCTTCGACCAAGAAACTGGCGAAGTTTCCTATTTTTATGACTATTCACTTGCCCAGAAAAAAACTCTCTCTGATGCGGAAGAAAATGGATACACTCATCCGGCCGCTCCAATAGACTTTGGAAAACTTGCTAATGGTGGTTACGAACTTCTGCTTGATGAAGTCAGGTACTCAAGCGGTATACTAGCAGCTAACGACTTTCTTAGGACTGTTAAAGATGACGTCAATCCCTCCACTATTGCCCACTGGAGGATGGACGGCATAGGCGCTAAGGAGGATGCCTCCGTAAGTATGATTACCAATGAAGCATCATCATTACACCCGGCCGTTAGAATCGCTGGAAACCCAATCTACTCGACTGATGTTCCAGGTCCTTTCATTACAGACCCTGCTACAGAAGCCTATCTTGAAAACACTTACTCATTAAGCGCGATCAATGCCAACGCTCGAATCGGGGCAAGCAACAACTCTAAATTCAACACCTCTTTTACAGTAGAAATGTTTTTAAAGCTGGTTGGCGAGCCAGCCGCCTATCATCAATTTTTGAAACGTCGCCAACTCAATGACCTTCAGTGGCAAATCGATTTTGACCATGCAAACAAAGGTTCCTACGGAAGAATTCGCTCACGCTGGGACACCCCGGCAGGTGGAATTCCCGACAACAAGGCAGAAAAGGATATCGATGAAAACTCCAACTTTGTTATCGGACCAACAGGCTGGACTAATGTACCCCCTGAGAATCGTATTTTTATTGATACCGATTCCGGAGACGGCCTAGTCACAAGCTATGATGATGAGACAGACTGGTCACTGGATGGTGACGGCATCAATGACGTTGATAAATGGAATCATATTGCTATGACCTTCGATGAGGAACTCCAAGAGATTACTTTTTATTACAATTATGAGTTCATGGACACTAAACTACTCTCTGACTCCGAGGAAAATGGCTACACACATCCAGCGGCTGGAATCGTTTTTGGGAAATTTAATAACTCAGGCTATGAAATGCTTCTTGATGAGGTTCGTTATTCCGAGGGCATTCTTGACCCGACCTTATTTTTAAAGGCCGCCACCTGGGCACCTTCACCATTTGAAATCACGACTTTCAATTTCAACCAAGAAGAAAATTTATTCACCTTAGAGTGGAGATCTGAGCCAGGGGTATTCTACTCAGTAGATCGGTGGGATGATATTATTAATGAGTGGGGAGAACTTGAAGATGCCCTCTTTTCAGAAGATACAACCATGTCATTTGAAGACACGAGTCTAGAAGAGGGCCAAACAAGAGCAATCTACAGAGTTCGCGTTTCAGAAACTGAATAGTTATTGCTTCACTTTACCTAGAGAAATAGATCTCTTCTTTATTGACTCGAGGCGTTGACTTGCCACGTCTGTCATCTTTTTGACAATGGCAGGAAATAATTTACTTAGATCATTACGTTCTTTGATATCATCTTTTATCTTAAATAAGGCCGGACCCTCACCACTAAGTTCTGCGTCACGACGATTTAAAAAAAGTTTCCAGGCTCCCATTCGGATGGCCTGAAAGCCGTTCGCTCCATGCCAGAAAAGGAGATCCGGTCGCCCCTCCTCCTCCGCTTTCTTTCCTGTTAATTCATCCCACAAATTAATTCCATCGATGGGGGGGACATCAGCAGGTCGTTCTGAAATATCAATTCCACAGGCATAGGAGAGAGAAGGAAGCACATCCATCGCGGAGACCGTTTTATTATAAACACCACCTCCCTTTGATTTGACGGGAACCTTAATGATACAGGGGACCCTGTTCCCTCCCTCAAGAGCGCTCCACTTTTTACCGCGGAAAGGTATTGCCTTTGACTCCTTAGTTAGAGGCTCGGGACCATTATCTGACATAAAGACGACTATGGTTTTTTCAGATAAATTATTTTCCTTCAACTCATTGAGTATCTCCCCTACTCGAGCATCCATCTCTTCGACAACGTCTCCATAAACGCCGTAGTCTGATTTACCTTTCCAGTCAGGATGCGCCTCCAATGGGAAATGAGGTGCGGAGTAAGGAACGTATAAGAAAAAAGGAACATCTTTATTCTTTTTTATGAAAGCTTTCGCACCGTTGGTGAACTCTTCGGTTAAGAGTTTATTATCAAAAGGGTTTTGGGTGACTTCTCCTCCGGTCCAAATCTTTTTAGTCTGATTATTACTTTTATTGATAAAGAAAGACTCGTCAAAGCCTTGATTATTGGGCATGAAATCAGGCTCATCTCCCAAATGCCATTTACCAAAAATACCCGTTTTATAACCCGCATCCTTAAATATCTCTGCCATCGTCATTGCCTTGGGGCTGAGCCCCATCTTCTTTTCCATGATATGACCGACGACCCCCTTGGACCATCCGTACCTAACGGGGTAGGATCCGGTTAATAACGCCATTCTTGAAGGCGTGCATACGGTCGACCCTGAGTAAAAGCTCGTTAAACGGACTCCCTCTTGAGCTAATTGATCAATGACTGGAGTTTTTATTTTTGGGTGCCCGTAGCAGCCGAGGTCGTGGTAACCCAAGTCATCAGACAAAATCAGCAATATGTTTGGCCTTTGCTGTCCTGATGAAACCGCCAAAAATAAAGACGCTAAAAACGGGAAAAATAATTTTATCATCTTTATATCATTAGTTTGTGATTTTCTTCGATTTAAACTTTATTAGGAACATGAGGATAAACGTTAATATTTTCAAGCCTTAGGATGTGCGGTCGATATTCCACAGCCAAAATACCAAAAAAGAAGTTCGAGGAGAAATTAAAGCTGAAACTTGGGGATTACTCGCCAAGCTTTAATGCCTGCCCCGGGAGAGACCATCCAGTAATATCATCAATAGAGAATGAAATTTCTCTTTCCAGCATGCACTGGGGACTCATTCCGAATTGGACAAAGGATTCAGCAAAATCGATAAAGCCAATCAACGCCAGGTCTGAGACTCTTAGCGAAAAGCTCTCGTTTAGGGGCTTGCTCAAGAATAACAGATGCCTTGTTCCGGCTGACGGCTATTACGAGTGGGAAAATAATGGTCCCTCGAAAGTACCTTATTACATTCGTTCGTCTGATACCCGGTCGATGGCGTTCGCGGGGCTCTGGGACCGATGGAATGATAATGGATCAGGATCAGTATCTTCCTATTCAATTATTACCAAGCAGGCATCTCAATCGATCCGTTTCATTCACGAAAGAATGCCTGTCATCATTCCAGCTCATTACTGGAAGGACTGGCTTGATCCTGATTTATCGGCTGACGTGATGAATGACCTGATGCAATCTTCAATAAGTGAACTTTCTTTTCATCCAGTGTCAACACTCGTCAACAACCCGGGCAATGATACCGAGTCACTCATTACTCCTGTGCAGCCAAAGACCAATAATACGCAGGATGAGTTTAAGTTCTAAGTAAATGACATTTGTAGCCTAGGGCTAGGTGCTCTTTTTTAATTCCATCGCATGGGCAGAAAAGCCAGCGCCAAAACTTGTGAGCCACAAATTATCCTCAGAGGCGTCACCATCCAAATACCGCTCTAGGGCAACCATCACCGAAGGACTACTCAAATTTCCATACTCTGATAGAACCTCTCTGGCCTCTTTTAGCTCACCCAGGCCAAGGCCTTTCTCTAGCGCCAGAATAACATCTCTTCCTCCTCCATGACTGATTACTTTTGGAGGCCGGGACGAACTTTCGTAGAGTCGACTGACTGCACCTGCCGACATGTTTGGAACAGATTTATGCAGTTGGTTTTTGAGCTTACCTCCCGAATTCACAAACCTGATCTTCTCCCTGTCAGAAGGAATCAAGAGAGACCGGTAGCCACTGACCTCATACTCTCCGGAATCAGAACTCCATACGGCAGCCGCCGCACCGTCTCCAAAAAGGCAGGTACTTATGAGAACATCCGGCTCGTCAGAAACATAAAATGCTGCAGAGCAAATTTCCAACGATAGGGTGACGACGCATGCTCCCGGCATCATTTTAGTGTAGCCGTGAGCAATTTGTGTTAGCGGAACGGCGGCGCCACAACCGTGCCCGGTAACGTCTTGAGTATGAATCGTTTCCTTGCACCCGAGCCGCTCTGCCACGTAACCAGAAATGCCCGGACAAAGATACCCGGTACAACTGGACACTAGTAATACATCAATGTCATCGGCCTCAAAACGTGACTTGTTTAATGCTTTCAACACGGCACCGGCCCCGATGACGGGAGCCGTGGCCTCGTAATAATGGTTCAACTCTTCGGCATTTCTTCCCCACACTTCTCTCAGGTCATCAACTGCAAAGTGTCTCTTTTCAATCCCTGTGTCCGAGCCAAAAACATTTTCTAATATCTGACGCGATCGATCTCTGAGTCCATTCCAGAAAGGAGCTCTGCGCATCTCAGCAAGACACTCTTTCTGAGTGAAAGATTGATCCGGGAAGTGACTGGCTAGTGATACTAATTTCATTTTATCTGGTCCACCGGTATAAATTTCCGATGGGTAACATTTTCATTCTATTACTGATGTCTATTAATCGTAGGCCCATGCCCGAAAGAATAAAAGGGTGGAGAAATTTCGCGACTAACATCCTTTTACTGAAAAGCTTGGTAGTTTCTTCATTAATCAAAGCCGTTGCCGAATCCCACCGACAGTCTCCGGCAGAATATTTTAGTAGGCCTTCGGCCGTGATGTCTGCCGACTCGATCGCCATACTCATACCGTTGCCAACGAAAGGCGGAATCAGGGTGGACGCGTCCCCGATAGAAAACCGGCTATCATCAGAAGAAGAACCAAACTCAAAACCAGCGACCGCACAAAACGAACCTTCGACAACATCACTATTGTCAATGAATTCAGCCAGACTCTCCAATCCACTAGCCCTCAGGTAGGCAGAAAACAGAAGCCGGCCCTGGCCTCGGACGCCCGGCACTTTTTGAAAGAGCCCCGTCACGTTCGTCCTGCCATTCTCGATCGGACTTAACCCGACATAGCCTCCCGGCCCACTATGCATTTCTAGGTTTGGCGTCTTCTTATCATGCATGTGTAGACTGAGCCCGATCCATTTCCCTCCCCGGTTCATGGGCTTGCCTGCGGCCCAGACCAATCCCTCCTGCGAACCTTCGAAGCTTAGCTTCTTTTTGATCAAGTCTCCTCCTTGCCCCACAAACTTCTCAGAGAGCATTCGGTCCAACGTGTATCGAGACATCCCTAATGCCGCCGAATCAAAATTGTGTTCAAAAACTTTCCTGTCTTTAATGAACCATTCGACTGAAGGAATTGA
>PAHQ01000016.1 GCA_002705125.1 Verrucomicrobiales bacterium
ATCAGACACCACTCCTTTCAACGGTGGAGATCTAATCAATTATGCCTTAGGCAATAATACTGATAATGTAATTATTGTTTCATCAGGTAATTTGATTGAATTAAAATACAATACAAAACTGACAGCTGATTATGCTCAAGTAACAGTAATGCTATCTGATGATCTAGTGAATTGGCAGGAAACTAAAAACATCACTACTCTTTCTCAATCTTTATCAAATAATTTGGATATAGAATCTTTAATAAGATTTGAAAATCAGATGCATGAAGAAAACTTAGACATGCAGTTTATAAAGTTAAAAGTTGAAGTTAGTCCCTGAGCGCTTTTGCTGGATCAAGTCTAGCAACCATATATGCGGGTGGAAGTGCTGCTAGAGTACACAACACGAAAGCTCCAAGACAAATAATCGTAATATCACTTGGAATTATTTGTGCTGGTATCTCTGCAACCCCATACATTTCTTCAGGGAATATCTCAACTCCTAGATTTTTTGATAAAATTCCACGAATAGCATTGCGGTAATATAATACTAAAGATCCTGCAGCGAGGCCTGAAATAGACCCGATAAACCCGACAATCAATCCTTGACCAATAAAAACACCTACAATCTGAGATATCTTCGCCCCCAAAGCCTTCATTACTCCTATTTCATGACGCTTTTGAACAGTTACTGTAATCATAGTATTCATTGTACTAAATGCAGCGACCAAAATGATAAAAAAGAGCACAAAGTACATCATACCTCTCTCATTTCTTATCGTTGCAAATAGCTGCTTGTTTCGCTCGATCCAAGTCTGAGACTGCCACCCTGTCGGGATAATTTCATTGATGGATTCTCTATTCACAATGTCCGCAATAAATGGGTCGTCTAACTCTACGGAAAGACCATGAACATCAGTACCCAATTCATATAAATCTTGTCCAATCTCAAGCGGAACTAAAATCATTTCTCCATATCTAACAGAGTCGAAAATTCCTGTAACTATTAGATCCTTAGGAGTCTTAATACTTTCTGTTAGCTCCCTAACTCTGTCTCTAAGCGCATCATCATCCAAATTGTTATTATCCGCAGCTTCAAAAAGATCAGTGACAATAGGCTCAATGTCTGCAGTTGAAAATGCTTCTATATGCTCACCTAATCTTATTCCATTTCTCTCTGCAAACTGTAAGGAAACCAAGCAACCAAATTTCCCTTCTTCAGCTTGGTAAGAAAGATCTAAATCACCTTGATCAACAATTTCTTTTATTCTGCCAGTTAAGGTATTTTTAGATGAATCAACACCCATCATCATTAGAGCCGATTGCCGTCGAGAATTTTCATTGCCGAATTGCAGCAAAACCTGTCCCATCACATAAGGATCAACTGATTTAACTCCATTAATTTTTGAAACTTTCTCCATTAAAAGATCCCAACGAGCAGCATCAGAGTTAGGGTCTTCACTGTCGATCAAACCAAATTGTTCAATTCTGAGATGAGGTTCAAACCCTAATATCAAATCCTCTAGTCTTTTTTCAAATCCAGTCATCACAGCAATGACAACAATTAGAACCCCCACTCCCAACGCGACCCCAATAATTGATATCAGAGTGATAATTGAAACGTAAGTCCGCTTAGGCTTTAGATATCGTAAAGCCAAGAATAGGCTAAAGTTCTTAATCACTGGATTTGGTTATGTAATTCATAACTAGGTAAAATCACTTGCTGAAATAAATCAAGCCTAGTCCTCATCAGTATTTTTTTTCAATTGAGGAAATAGCACAACATCTCTTATAGAATCAGCACCGGTTAACATCATCACGAGTCGGTCTATACCAATACCAATACCTCCAGCAGGTGGCATTCCATGCTCTAATGCCATCAGAAATTCCTCATCAACTTTTTGAGTCTCTTCTCCTGCTTGATCCAAGAGCCTTTTTCTTTGAATGTCAGGGTCGTTTAGCTCTGAGTATCCTGGCGAAATCTCCTGTCCATTTATGATGAGTTCATATACATCCACCAAAGAATCATCATCAGCATTTTGTTTCGCCAAAGGAACTAGCTCTTTCGGCACATGGGTCACATAAAGTGGATCAAATGTTTTCTCTTCCACAAGTTTCTCAAAAACCTGTTGTGTCACCTCATAATCTTCCATCAGGTCTGATATTTCAACGCCAAGGTTTTTACATTTTTCGCGCCTTTGCTTATCACTAATTTCAAACCAATCATTACCTGCAACTTCTATAATAAGCTCTCTATAAGGGGCTCTCTTCCAAGGCCTACTTAAATCTATACTCTTTAGAATTTTCCCTTCATCATCTTTAGTCTCAATATTCAATCCTCCACAAAATTTTTCTGCAACGGCACATACCATCTCCTCCACCAGATCAGCCATGGCCTCAAAATCCGCAAAAGCCCAGTAAGCTTCTAGCATCGTAAATTCTGGGTTATGCCTTCTACTTATTCCCTCATTTCGAAAGTTTCGGTTCAATTCAAAAACTTTAGTCATCCCACCAACCAATAATCTCTTTAAAAAGAGCTCAGGGGCAATTCTCATATATAAAGGCATATCCAATGCATTATGATGGGTTTCAAATGGTCTAGCTGCTGCACCGCCTGGGACATCTTGAAGCATTGGCGTCTCTACCTCTATAAACCCACGGTCTTGTAGAAAATCTCTAATTTCTCTTACTATCAAAGAACGCTTCAGAAAAACATCTCTACTAGCTTCATTCGAAACCAAATCTAAATACCTTTGTCTGTAACGCGTCTCTTTATCAGAAAGCCCATGATATTTATCAGGTAAAGGTCTAAGAGACTTAGAAAGAACTTTAAAAGAACTTACCTTAACTGTCGGCTCACCTACCTTAGTCTTGAAGGTTTCACCTTCTATTCCAATCCAATCACCAAGGTCAAGCTGTTTGAAAATTTCAAAATTCTCATCTCCTACAGCTTTTTCATTCAAGTAGCACTGTATACGGCCTTTAAAGTCAGATACGTCAAAGAAATGGCTTTTACCCATATCCCTGTGCGCGGTAATCCTACCGGCAATAACTACCTTAGTTTCTTCTTTAAAGGATTCTGAGAGCTCGACAATTTCTTGATCAATTAGAAACTTTTCTCCATAAGCATTGACTCCTAATTCTTTTAATCTATTCAGCTTTTCTCGCCGAACAGCTATTAACTCCGCTTCAGTGCTCTTATTTTCCTCATCTGACATAAGAGGAATAACAAACACCTCCTTGGCTTAGGAACAAGAATTAAATCTAAGACATTAATTCATGGACAACTCGACCATAAACGTCAGTAAGACGGAAATCACGACCCGCATAACGGTATGTGAGATTTTCATGATCTAATCCGAGAAGATGAAGAATCGTGGCATGTAAATCATGTACATGAACAGGATTTTCAATGACGTTCATTCCAAAATCGTCAGATTTTCCATAAGCAAAGCCTCCCTTGAGACCTGCTCCTGCAAGCATCATTGAAAATGCTGTATGATGATGATCTCTGCCGGGTTTCTTCTTATCATGTTTTTGAGCATAGGGGGTTCTTCCAAACTCTCCCCCAAATACCACTAAGGTATCATCAAGAAGGCCTCTAACTTTTAAATCACTAATTAAAGCTGCCGCAGCCTTATCAGCGTCTGCACAAAGTTTGGCATGAGATGCATAATGGTTTTCATGGGTATCCCAAGGTTGATTACTAGAGTCTTTAGTATAATAAACCGTGGTAAATCTTACCCCTCTTTCAGCTAAACGACGGGCAAGTAAACAGGATTGAGCAAATGTGGATTTTCCATAGTTCTCCTTTGTTTTTTTCGTCTCTTTCGAAATATCAAAAGCATCAGTAGCTTCGATCTGCATCCTGTATGCAGTTTCCATAGTTTTTATGTGAGATTCAAGTTCAGCATCGCCTCCCCTGTTCAACTTGTGAGAATGGTTGATTTTTGAGAGTAAATCAAGTTGGTGCCTTTGTTCACTCTTGGCAGATCCAGGACTTCTAATGTTGGCTAACAATTTCTCCAAAGACATATCTTTAGTGACTACACTAGAAGCCTGGAAATGGGCAGGTAGAAAACCTGAACTCCATAAGGCAGGCCCTACCACTGTTTTAGGACTTGGTCTGAGAACAACATAACCTGGTAAATTTTCATTTTCGGACCCTAAGCCATAAAGAGTCCACGCACCAATTGATGGCCTAGTCGGCTGAAGAACTCCTGTATGCATCTGCAATAAAGCAGGTTCATGATTTGGAACATCACAATGCATCGATCTAATAACACATAAATCATCAGCGATTTTGGATAAATTCGGTAATGACTCACTAATTTGAAGACCAGAACCACCACAATTATTAAACTTTAAAGGTGAAGGCAAAAATCCTGCTTTTGTCGATTTATATAATTTCCCCTCGGGCTTTTTCCCTTCATGTTCTAAAAGACTTGGCTTTGGATCAAAAGTATCAACATGTGAAGGCGCGCCGTTAAGGAATAAAAAAATAACTCTCTTTGCTCGAGGAGCAAAGCTTCTCTTCAATGAACTAACAGAATTGGCTTCAACTATATTCCTAGAACCAATCATATTATTTAACCCAAGGGCACCAAAACCTAAAGCAGTTCGAGTGAGTATAGAACGACGATTCATAGAATTATTATTAATCACGGAAAATGAATTCGTTAGAGATTAGAAGATTCTGAGCAAACCGAGTTAACCGCTCTATTGTTTTTTCTTCATCTACTGTTATATATTTAATAGTATCGGATTTCTCCTGTTCTGATGGGAGTCTAGATAAAATTTTTAAATAAATATTTTGCACTGACAATGCAAGATTATCATTTACTAAATTTGAAACAATGTTTCTCGCTCGAGACAAAACGAATGGACTATTTATGAAATAAAGTTTTTGAGCTGGCGTAATGGTCTCCTCACGGGTTGAGGCATGAATATTCGGATCCGGATAATCAAAAAGAGCTAAATAATGATTCAATTCTTTTCTGCTAATTCTTCCGTATATTGTACGCCTAAAATTCTTAACATCAGAAATTTTTAGTGATTCGCTTCCACTATCTCCTTTTTCCATTTCCCCAGAAACAAATAACATCGAATCTCTAAGCATCTCAGCCGAAAGTCGTCTTCTAGGAAAGTATGAATAGAATTTATTCTCTTCATCCATTTTCCGTTTATTCAAAGAAACGATAGAGCTTTGCTTATAAGTTGAAGATAACAGAATCCTCTTGATTAAATTCTTTGTGGACCAACCTCCCTCGATGAACGTAATAGCCAAATAGTCTAATAATTCAGGATGAGTAGGAGGAGTTCCAAGACTGCCAAAATTACTTGCTGTAAGAACTAATCCTCGTCCAAATAACATCTGCCAAATTCTATTAGCTGCGACTCTAGCCGTTAACGGGTTTTTAGGATCTACAATAGCTTCAGCAAGCTCTAATCTTCCGCTTCCTTTAGTAAAAGTTTTTTTTTCTTGAGCTGATAAAATTCTTAAAAAAGATCTAGGAACGATATCTCCTTTATCTCTAACATCTCCTCTTTTAAATAAAGGCAAATCTTGAACTTTTCCATCTTTAACGACATGAATAAATGATTTCGCGCCATCTTCATAAATTACTTCACGCTTATGAATTTCAGTGCTCGCAAAAACTCCTGCAAAGGCATGATAGTCTGCCGCACTAATTGGGTCATACTTATGGTCATGGCAACGTGCACAAGCAACTGTTAAAGCCATAAACCCTCGACTCACTACATCCACGCTATCCTCCCATTCTTCAGCTTTCACTTCAAGTCTACCACGGTCATAATATTGAGGGCCAAGACCAAGAAATCCCAATGCAACGATATCTTTATCACTTACATTATTGATCTGATCTGCCGCTAATTGTAAACGAATGAAATCATTATATGGCAAATCGTTATTAAAGGATTTTATAACCCAATTCCTGTACTTATGGGCGTGTGGATAAAAGAATTTTTCGTTATTACCAACCTGATGGGCTTGATCTTCCGCATAGCGCGCAACATTCATCCAAAGGCTCGCTATTTTTTCTCCAAATTCAGGTCTTTCAAGAAGATAGTCGATTAATTTCTTATACTCACTTCTATGATTGATATTCCTGAATTTTTTAACTTCATCAAACGTTGGAGGAAGTCCAATCAAATCATAAAAAAGCCTTTTAACTAAAATTTCAGGAGCAGCTTCTTCTACAGGTGACAAACCATTTTTTTCAATCTTTGAAAGTATATATTGATCAATATCACCTTTAGCCCATTTAGTATTCTTAATTTTAGGAAGTGACCCTTTATGTGGAGTAATAAAGGACCAAAAGTCTGAATGATCTTTAGTTACACCAACGGTGTTATTGCTTCCATAGGAAAAAAATAACAAAAGCAAAACAATTGTTCTCATTCCCTAAAAATTAAAACCTTTATCCGTAAGAATCAATACCTTTACCAAAAATACAAAGATCATAATATTATTTAATGAAAGGTTTCTTTAAGCGATAAAGCTCAAGTCTAGATTGTGCGGGAATCCGCTCTGGATGATCACCATAAATCTCGATAGCTTTTGATACAGTTATGGCGGCCTTTTCAAAAGCTCCACAACTTGCCTCAGCCATTGATAGTATATCAATATACCTGGGGTTTTTGTAATTTGTCATCTTGCATAGCCTGTCAGCTAGGACTCTTGCTTCTTGCGGTCTCCTGATAGTCGAATCATTATCAGTAGCTAGAATAATCGCAAGATTCTCAGCAGCCTGAAGAGTTTTAGGAAACTTACTAAGAGTTTTCTTGTATTCCTGAACAGCTCGAACCTTATCCCCAGAATCGCGAAAGGAATTAGCATTTGCCAACATTTTCATTCCGCTATTAACCGGTATACCAAGCCCCTCTTTCAGAACACCTATCATTCTAATAACTTCGTGGTCTTCCGGGTACCTTTGATTGAATTTCTCCAGATACATTAAAGCTTCTTTAGGCTGATCAGAATCAAGCAATTGAGAACTCACCCTAGTAGGATCTGGTTTAGGTATTGGACTAATGAAACGCCCTTTAAAGGGAACTGACATTAACCTCCACTGCTCTGGATCAACATTAAGATTCTCAAAATCTTTTAACACCTGATCAATAGAAACTTTTCCTTTATAAATAACTCCAACATCTCCATTGTGATCAACTAAAAAACTTGAAGGCACCGGCAAATCAATCCAGCGATCTAATACTCCTTTTTGAAACAAGTCTAAGGCTTGTATACCTTTATTAGAAATTAAAGAGTTTCTGAAAGGGTATGGTGATTTAATCATTGAATCACCATCAACATTAAGTAATTCAACGTTTAGACCAGATTGAGTGATTTTCTGAACATTTTTTGACCAGTCATTCAGCTCTTCAACGCAAGGCTTACAGGATGCAGACCATAAATTAATCAAAGTCGGTTTCTTTATTTCTGGCAATTCATCAAGTGATGGTAGTGGAAGTCTGGCAGGAAGAAGAATCCTAGCCTCATCATGGTCAGGGAAAACATCTTGAACTGACGCCTTCATGGATTCATGACGCTGCAATTCAAGTAATTCAGCATTAGTTGAACCATATTTAATGGTATAGGCTTTAGATTTATTAATTCCTTTAACATCGACTGATGTTCCGTCAGGCCAGATAACGGAAACTTTATTTACCTTTTCAACATTACCTAATCCGAGATGGACTAAAGTTCCCGACTGCGAGAGAAAACCATCTCCTGCGTAAACAGTACGCATAATGGGTTTTGTAGATTTATCAGTAAATACATGAACCTCTGCCCCAATAGCATCCTTGTTTACTTTGATTCCATCGCCCTCAAGCTCTATTGCAAGCCAATGAGATTTACTTTGTGAGCGATTCTCCAATAACCTTAATCTTGGAGCATTGCGACAACTCAACCAAATATCCAGATCTCCGTCAAAATCCCAATCAGTTGCAACGATAGCTCTAGCATCATCAGGAAAATCAAATCCAGTAATTGCAGAATTATCAGCAAACCCTTTTCCTTCACAATTTATGAATGCACAATTTCTTTCGCGACCACTGAAGGACTTATCCTTATGCAAAAGACGATTGAGGGCTCTCCATCCTTGTTTGTATTTTAACGTTTCGCCCTCAGTAGCATCAATGCTTAGCGGGGATTTCGACACGACCTGCCGCCAATAAACACTTCACAAATCCCCAGAATCAGGAGCAGTTATAAAGCCATTAGCAACTAATATATCAAGCCAGCCATCATTATCTATGTCAGCAAATCGCGAGCCCCAAGCCCAACGCCCCATAGTAACATTAGCGACCTCACTAACATCCTTGAAAGGTTGACCAGAAACTGCCTGAAAAAGCGAATTGCCTCGAGCATGCCTACGAAAATCATTCAGTAAATTTAAATTAACACCCAACTTAAATTGTCTTTGATAGGTAATTCTATTTCCTGCGGAAGAAAACATATTACTTACATACAGATCAGGAAGTCCATCCCTATTGTAATCCCCCCAACTAACCGACATTCCTGCGGACATGTCTTCTACTCCAAATTCTTTAGCTACGTCTACAAACTTACCTCCATTATTTTGATAAAGATTATTTCTACCGTAATCGTTAGCAACATACAAATCAAGATCACCATCTCTATCGTAATCGTGCCAACTGGATGCAAAACTAAATCGATCATTGTTTTGATTTAGCCCAGACTCCTCAGTTACTTCGGTGAAATTCCAATTCCCATCATTTCTAAGCATTTTGTTTTTACCTCCATTTCTTGCGTCGTGATAAGGCATAGGTTCACCCATAACACCGGACTCACTCTCAGAACCAGCCGGAGGATTGTACCCACAAAGAAAAACATCTAAATCTCCGTCATTATCATAATCGGCGGCACTAATAGAAAAAGTTTGAGCGTGTGTTCCTAACCCCAAAGCAATCTCAAACTTTGCATTGCCCAAATTGTCCATGAATAAAATCTTAAAATTCTGTGATATTGCAATATCTCGATCCCCATCATTATCAAAATCAAGAATTAAAGCACTAGCACAATAATCAAGCCATCCTGTATTACTTGATTCTGTAACATCTTTAAGAGTCCCATCAGCCCGTCTAATAAAGAGACGATTAGGTAACCCTCCTTGTTGACAGACATACATGTCATCAAGCTTATCTCCATTTACATCTCCAAAAGCGATACCATGATTAGCCACAACATCTAAACCAAAGTCACGAGCAATTCGTGACCTCCAATGATCGGTAGATCTTAAGAATTGCTCTCTGTAGGCCTCACCGTTTCCGAATACCGAACTCGTGATATCCACAAATAACTTATGATTTTTTGCGCCATTCCGAGAAACCTCTTCATATGATAGCACAATAATACCATTCAATTTTAGAGATTCATCTGAGAGGATCCATGAAGTTTCCCATTCAGAATTAATTTGAAATAGATTACCTCCAGATAACCCTGAAATATTTACCAAGACTCGGCCCTTGAAAATGTCTTTCTTGCTATCAATACCTAAATCCTCTTGATTAATTCGGTAAAGTTTGAAGGCAATTTTCTCAGGAGGTGCATCAAACAGGGACAACAAATCATTTATTGAATCTTTCAATTTAACATTAGATTCTTTTTTGGCATGACCTCTTTTAACAATGAATTCATCATTCTTGTAAATTTCTTCTAGTACCTTAGGTCTCAAAAAGTTTCCTTTGTATTCATCACCTTGAATTTGCTGCAAATCTTTTTTATTAATAAGATTTTTAAGCTTCATTATATTCGATAAATTTTTTAACTTCTTTGTGGTGATTTCATTAAGAAATTCAGAATTCCAACCGTCCTCTTTAGGGTCAATCCTTCGCCATGCGTCTTCGAGAGGGGCAATCACCTTACTATCTTTGAGACCCGGAGCCACGACCATACCAGAAACCAAATCAGTGTCTACTATATCGATTAATTCAGAGCCCACTTTTTTCTCTGAACATCCGGTAGAAAAACAACACAAAGTAATTACGAATAGTCCGAAAAAGAAAAGCCAAGAAACTTTAAAGCTTAATCTCAATTCAAAACCATACATCACTGCAAGGAGAACAAAACTCCTAAGGTACTAATTGTAAAGAATTTGCTTAACTAAGCTAACTCTTATTAATGAATCTTTTAAAAGCATTAATAATGATACCTAATCCAGCAATAACAAAAAGGCCAGGAAACCATACTGTATATAATGGCGCTAAGGTTCCATGTTTAAGCAAAGCTTGAGAAGGGTCATTGGGATTGACCCAACAATCAACTTCTGCCCCTTTGGAAAAAGGCTTAATTTTTTTTTCCGCCCTTCCCCTATCTGAGCTTGGCCCGTTAACCCTTTTAATTGAAGTTCCTATGTATTTGACATCTCCATAAAGATACTCGTACTCCACAACTGGAGTAAATTGAATAGGACTATTGGGAGTCGGTCTTGATTCAATAATCTCTAGTCGCAAAATCTTTGCAGAGACCTTATTCCAAGATCTTGTTTCTTTAGCTCTTCCATAGGCAACAAGAAGCACATAGATGAAAAGAATCCCCAAAAAAACTATAGCTAAACCAAACAGCAAAGTACCTACAAATGATCCGGGCTTCTGGGCTTCACTTTTATTTGTCATTCTAGAGTGCAATTAATGCAAATTTCAACGATTGTCTTATGAAAAAAGACCCAATTTTCAATCATTAATTACTCATTAATAATAGACATAAACTAATATGGAAGGAAGTTAACTTATGTCATTATCTGAAAAAATTACTTCTGACTTAAAGGATGCCATGCGGGCTAAAGACTCAACAAAATTAGCCGTCCTCAGATCCCTCAAAAGCGCACTCACCAACTTCATTATAGAAAAATACGGTGCGGATGGAAAACTTGAAGCTAGTGAAGAAATTGCTGTAATCCGTACAGCAATTAAACAAAGGCAAGATTCCATTGAAAAGTTCGAGGAAGCAGGAAGAAGCGAACTCGCCGATAAAGAAAAAATAGAAGAAGGCATTTTAGAAAAATATCTTCCTGCTGCCCTTAGTGAAACTGAGGTCTGTAAAATGATTGAAGAGGCAATTCAGGAAACCGGTGCCACTTCAAGAAAAGAAATGGGACAGGTAATGAAACTGTTACAGAGTAAAACTGAAGGAAGAGTAGACAATAAAACTCTTTCCTCGGCAGTAATGAAAAGATTATCTTGAGCGAAAATCCGTCAGAGGAAAATGTGACGTCCATTATAGTTGGGGGTGGTTCTAGTACACGAATGGGGTTTGATAAACTCTTTGCTCAACTTGGCAATCAAACCGTAATCGAATATTCAATTCATGCCTTCATAGAATGTTCTTTTGTTTCCAATCTCATAATAGTAATTAGTGAAGAGAGTAGAAAAAAATTAGAAGCTATTATTAGCAAAATCAAAACTGATAAGGGCATTTCTATTATAGAAGGAGGTACAACAAGAAAAAATTCTGTAGCAAAAGGACTAAATTTACTAAATGACAAATGCTCGTATGTGGCGATTCATGATGGGGCTAGACCATGGATAAAGCCTAATCAAATAATTAAAGTATTAGAATGCGCGAAAGAACATGGGGCAGCAGCAAGC
The DNA here is from genome assembly GCA_002705125.1 of Verrucomicrobiales bacterium. Lineage (GTDB taxonomy): Bacteria > Verrucomicrobiota > Verrucomicrobiia > Verrucomicrobiales > DEV007 > EC70. The sequence continues at coordinate 11,611 of PAHQ01000016.1, forward strand.
GGCAGACCAATTACTGACACAATAAAAAAATGCGACAAAGATTCAACAGTAATAGGAAGCATCTCTCGTGAATTTCTATGGGCCATGGAAACGCCCCAAATTTTTAGATGCCAACTGATCAAAGAAGCCTACGATTTTATCATTAAAAAAGGTATTGAAGTAACCGACGAGGTTTCAGCAGTTAATCATTACGGTAAACCTGTTAAAATAGTTCAAGACGAGTGGAAGAATCCGAAAATTACCTTTCCAGAAGATCTTAATTCAACACCTCCTTCACATTAAAAAATTAGAGATTAATTAAATAATTTCTAAGGAAATACATAAACAAGCCGTTTCCATTAATAGAATGAAGTACACTCCCGCTAAAAAGGCATTAATTGTGGTTTTATGTATTACTTCCGGCCTATTATCCACGCAAAAAAATGCTCAATCTCATGGTTTTTACATAGTCGACAAACCTCAAATCTCACCCCCCCGACCACCATTTCCTCCGTACCCAAGGCCAATACATAGGCACTTACCATTAGAGTTAAACTCAGTTCATGTTAACACAAAAATAGAAGATCAAATAGCTCAAACCACTATAGAACAAACTTTTTATAATCCATCAAAAGAAAGAATTGAAGGCACTTATATGTTTCCAATTCCGTTAAATGCAAAGTTAACATCTATCCAAATGGAGGTTAACGGTAAGATGACCAAAGGAGAACTTCTTGATGCTAAAAAAGCCAAGGAGCTTTACGAAAATATTGTTAGAAATTCAAAAGACCCTGCGCTTATGGAGTACTCGGGTCAATCAATGTTCCAAGTGAGACTGTTTCCTATTGAACCCGGAAAAGAGAAGAAGGTCAAAATGAAGTACAAAGAACTACTTACCAAAGACGGCCAAATAATATCCTACAAGTTCCCTCTTAGATATGAAAAATTTTTGAATAAACCAATTAAAAAAATATCTGTGGAAGTTTTGATGAACACTGAAAAACAATTCAGGACAATCTACTCACCAAGCCACGAAATTACTATTGAAAGAAAAGGAAAAAGAAGTGCTATCTTGAAATATGAAAAAAATAAAGTATCACCAGATACAAATTTCGAAATTTTATTCTCTACAAAGAGTGAAGAGGAATCACCGATAAGCTTTGATTTCATAACCCATAGAGAAAAAGATTTAAAAAAGGGATACTATGCAATGCTAGTGTCACCGGGAATCTGGGAATCAGACCAGCTAGTTCCAAAAGATGTTACATTTGTCATCGACAGCTCAGGATCAATGAGAGTAAAGAAATTGGATCAAGCTAAAGACGCAATTAATTTTTGTCTAAATGAGCTAAATGAAAGGGATCGATTTGAAATCATACGTTACTCGACTGAGTTAGAATCTCTATTTGGTAAATTAAAGCAGGCCAAGAAACAAAATTTAAATCGAGCTAAAGAATTTATTAAAAATTTAAATGCCGGGGGAGGAACTGCAATTGAAGAAGCCCTTTTAAAAGCGATAAGCACTCAATCGACTGAAAAAACAAATAAATCTCCAAGACAGAAGCAAATTATTTTCATAACTGATGGTAGACCTACAATCGGAGAAACTAGAACCGACAAAATCATAGATAGACTTTCAAAAATCATAGAAAAAGATAAATCCAGTCCGAGGATTTTTACTTTCGGAATAGGAACTGATATAAATACAAAGCTCCTTGATTTAGTCTCCCAGAAAACGAAAGCATCCAATGAATACGTCCTTCCAGAGGAAAACATCGAAGATAAAATCTCTCGTTTTTATTCGAAGGTTGCTCAACCTGTAATGACAGAGATTAAAATCAAGACAGATGACAACCTTCGCCTTTCTGAACAACACCCGAAAAACTTGCCTGATTTATTTAAAGGTGACCAACTCATACTCATTGGACGATATCAATTAAATGAAAGCGAAAAGGAGAAAGTGAATTTCACAATTTCAGGGAATATAGGTGTTAAAAAAGTTAATTTGGGCTTCAGTAAAAAGATCAATAATAAAGACAACAATCAATTTATAGCCCGATTATGGGGCACACGAAGAGTCGGATATTTGTTAGAGGAAATTCGTCTGCATGGGGAGAATAATGAACTTAAGAACTCTGTAGTTTCATTAGCTAGAAAATGGGGAATTGTTACTCCGTACACCAGCTATCTGATTCTCGAAGATGAAGAATCAAGAAATGTCCCAATAGAACGTCAGTCAATTGGCAACAGAATCACAACACCCAAGGACTCTCAAACCACAATTAAAGAAGCTGCGTCAATGAGGCGAAAATTAGAATCTAATAGTTTTCTGAAATTCAGAAATGAAGTTAGTGGAGATGCAGCAGTTGCAGCCTCTCGCTCAAGCAATCAGCTCAAAAGAGCAAATCATCCAAAAGTATTTAGAGATGCCTATAACGAATCTCAATATGGAATTAGTGACCACTACGAGCAGCAAGAGACTAAAACGATGGCTGGAAAAACATTTTTTAAAAATGCTCAAGGATGGATCGACTCGAGAGTTCCGCTCCAAGAGCATAAAAGATCAGTAAAAATAAGATTTGGTTCAGATGAATATTTTAAAATAATTAATCAGAACGTAAATAATGCGAAATGGTTGTCGTTAGGGACAAACATTCAGGTCATTATTAGAGAAATTCATTATGAAATTGTAAATTATACGAAATAAGCCAACGAATCGACAAATTGGCGATAAATCGTTAATTTCCCTAATACTTATAGAGCTGTTGGTCATTCGATCATGTAATTTTACGCTTTTAAGTTATTTATTGAGGAAGGCTATTGGATTAAAAAAAGGCATTGTTTATTGCGAATTTCCAAATCCTCCTTAGAATTTCCGCCCGATGATTATTAACCTCGAAAAATTACCCGACTGCAAGGCACTCCTCAGAATTGAGTTTCCAGCTCAAGATACTGAAGCAGAAAGAAAGCAAATCATTAAAACATTTTCAAAACAGGCTAAGATTCCAGGATTTAGACCAGGAAAAACACCTGCTCATGTGATTCAAAACCGATTTAAGTCTGAAATTGAAAGTGAATTTGAAGATAGAGTAGTAAGGAAAGCAATCCAAAAAACAAATGATGAAAATGAATTAGACATCATTAGCATAAAGGAAATAAGAGACCAATCTCATAACAATGATGGAACTTTTTCAGCAACAATAGAGTTAGTTATAGCACCAGAATTTGAACTTTCAGAATATAAAGGTATTGAAGTGACTGTTCCCAAAATTGACGTCTCTAATGAGGAGTTGGAAGAATCCTTGGGTCAAATAAGAGAACGTTTTGCTGATTACCAAAATGTTGAGGATCGTGGAATTCAAATGGGAGACTTTGTTGTCATAAACTACAAGGGTTCCATAGACGGTAAGGCAGTAGGTGAAGTATTACCTTTGGCTCCAGCAACCTTAGCTCAAAATACAGGCTTTTGGTTAAAAATGGATGATAACTCATTCCTACCAGGTTTTTGTAAGCCCCTCTTGGATCTAAAAAACAATGACTCAAAATCTTTAAATGTTACCATCCCTGATGACTATGAAGCCGAAGAGCTCCGTGGGCAAAGTCTTGACTATGAGGTTGAGATAGTTGAAATCAAAGAGCAAAAATTACCAGATTTGGATGATGAATTCGCGGAAAAAATTGAACCTGGAAAGTCACTGGATGAATTAAAAAATACCCTAAGAGAGCAAATGGAAGAGCAGCGTAAAGGATATAGGCAGGAAATGATAACCAATCAGATACTTTCAAAAATTAATTCCGAATTAGAATTTGAAGTTCCTCAAGAAATAGTAATGAGAGAAACTCAAAGCCGAGTAAATGATATTTTTAATTCGAACACTGAAAGGGGTGTTTCAGAGGAAGAATTGGTTGAGCATCAAGAGCAAATCATTGAGTCTGCAGGTCAACAAGCAAACAATAGTGTTAAAACTAGCTTTATTCTCGAACAAATCGCAGACAAAGAAAAAATTGAAGTTACACAAGAAGAGGTATTAAATCGCGTAGGGGAAATCGCTGCTCGCCAAAAAACTTCTGTTAAGCAACTTACTAAACAATTACAAAAAAAGAATGCTTTTGGCAAAATAATTAACGGCATCAAAATACAAAAAACTATTGAGTTTCTCAGAGATTCTGCGGTGGTAAAAGAGGTTGAGCCCGAAGAATTCGAGAATAAATAAATACATAACTATAAAAGCCAAAAAATTTAGGCTACGTTATAATAACATTACAATCTAGTTAACTGTGCTTAGTTAAGTTATTAAAAAATCGATTAAAACCGATTAAAATTATGTCAGAATTTCCAACATCATCAATCAATACAAGCGATAATAAAACAATACGTAATATGGTTATACCAACAGTTATAGAATCGGAGGGAAGAGTTGAACGAGCCTATGATATATATTCTCGTCTCTTAAAAGATAGAATTGTATTTATTGGAAGCGAGATCGACCCTTACAATCAGATATCTAATTCAGTGATTGCTCAATTACTTTTCTTGCAAATGCAGGATCCTCAAAAGGATATCAATATGTATATCAATTCTCCAGGAGGTTCAGTTTCCGCAGGGCTTGCAATTTACGATACAATGCAATTTGTGACCTGTGATATTAACACCTACTGCATTGGAATGTGTGCAAGTATGGGTGCTGTTCTACTCAGTGCGGGAACAGCTGGTAAGCGATATGCATTACCTAACTCTGATATTATGATTCACCAAGTATCGGGTGGAGCAAGTGGTACTGCTTCTGATGTAGAGAGAACTGTCGAGCATATGTACTCATTGAAAAAGAGACTAAATAAAATTCTAGCTAAGCACACTGGTAAGACTGAAAAACAAGTTGAAAAAGATGCAGACCGTGATCATTGGTTGAGCGCAAAAGAAGCTGCCGATTACGGACTTGTTGACCACGTATTAGAAACTAAAAAAGATCTTCCTGATGATAAAAAGGGAAAGGAATAAATTAATTTGATTTAAAACAGATTCAAGTATGGCCAGAGCATCAAATCTTACCATGTGCTCTTTTTGTGGCAAGAGCCACTCGGAGGTACGAAAATTAATTGCAGGTCCTGGTGTATACATATGTGATAGTTGTATCGTTGTTTGTAAAAACATACTAGATAAAGAGCTTAGCGAAGGCCTGGAAGGTGAAATCAGGGATGTCTCTGAAGATAACTCCACTTTGAAAGTTCCAGACCCTGCAACAATTTGTCAAAAACTTGATGATTATGTCATCGGTCAAGATCACGCAAAGAAAGTTCTATCAGTTGCAGTTCATAACCACTACAAGCGTGTACTCCACGATAGAGGAGAGCTCGATAGTTCTAGGTCAAAATCACTAAAAAACAGTCAATTTTCAAAACTTGCAAATGTTGAGCTGGAAAAAAGTAATGTACTATTACTTGGACCAACTGGATCTGGTAAAACTTTATTGGCTCGAACTTTAGCAAAAGTACTTAACGTTCCTTTTTGTATAGCAGATGCAACCACTCTTACAGAAGCCGGGTACGTTGGAGAGGATGTTGAAAATATCGTACTTCGCTTACTTCAAACTGCCGACAATGATGTAAGTCGTGCTGAATTAGGTATTATTTACATCGACGAAATTGATAAAATCGGCCGTAAGACAGAAAACGTAAGCATCACACGAGATGTCTCTGGAGAAGGGGTTCAACAGGCCTTGTTAAAAATTCTTGAAGGCACCGTTTGTAATGTGCCTCCTCAAGGAGGAAGAAAACATCCCCAACAAGACTACATTCAAGTAAACACAGAAAAGATACTTTTCATTTGTGGTGGCGCTTTTGTTGGGCTGGAGGATATGATCCGAAGGCGCCTTGGCAAGGGCGTCATGGGGTTTAAAACTGGAGAAGAAAAAATAAAAGAAGAAGAGCAAACAAAAAATGAAATCCTAAAGCTCTCCGAACCTGAGGATCTTTTGGGTTTTGGCCTAATTCCAGAATTCATTGGTAGATTACCAATCATTTCAAGCCTTGAAGAATTAAGTACCGACCAATTAGTAAAAATATTGACGGAACCAAAAAATGCAATGGTTAAACAATATCAAAAGCTAATTGCTCTNGANGGTGCTGAACTCAGTCTGACTAAAGATGCGCTTCAAAGTTTNGCTGAACTTGCCGTTAAAAGNGGNACAGGAGCTAGGGCGCTTCGATCAATTTTTGAAAAACTAATGCTCGATATTATGTATGAATTNCCGAGCAATAAAGACATTAAGAAAGTCACGATAAACCGTGCTGTAGTTGAAGGAAAAAAAACACCTGTAATTCGCAAGAAAGCAAAAAAAGACGCAGCCTANACTACTAAAACNTATTAACGATTTAGAATTATTGGTAGATACTTTNAAAGGTTGCGAAGACCATCTTCNCCAAANCTTCTTGGATATTCTTCCTCAATTAAATCAATTCTCNTCATAATTTCAGAATCAAGCTCTTGNTCAGCAGCNGCTAGAGTTTCATCTAATTGAGAAGATTCTGATGCACCAATGATAGTCGACGCTACGAAGTCATGCTGTTTACTCCAAATCGTGGCAAGCGTAGTCACACTCATACCTATCTCGGTAGCGATTTCCATAAGCTTTTGAGTCACTTGAAGTGTTCTTGGGTTTATAAACCTAGCCGCCATTTTTTTCTGCCTTTCTCCTCCCTTGGAAAGATAATCCGTAAACCTTGCCCCATCAGGTAGAACCTCTGATTGATACTTACCACTGAGNACTCCTCCCGCCAGTGGTGAATAAGGAAGCAAGCTAACNTTTTCTTTTCTACAAACCTGAGCNAATTCACTCTCACACCGACGGTTCAAAATCGAGAAATTATTTTGAACTGTCTCATAACGGCTTAACTCATTTTTTTCAGAAGCCCATAAACCTTTCATCAACCCCCAACTAGTCTCATTCGAACAACCAAAAGATCGAATCTTTCCTTGATCGACCAAGTCAGTGAGCGCTGCAAGGATTTCCTCAGCTTGCATACCATGGTCCGGCCAATGCGTTTGATACAAATCAATATAATCAGTTCCAAGCCTCTTGAGGCTCCCCTCTACCGCAAGNCGAACATGATGCCTATCAAGAGAAGTCATTCCATTTCTNACAGGAGGCGTGAACCAACCATGACCAGGCCCCGTCACNTTGGTTGCCAGTATGATGGACTCTCTCNGCTTNCCTTTAATCCACTTTCCTACAATCTCTTCAGTAACCCCAAAAAGATCAGAAGATGGAGGAACTGGATAAATCTCAGCTGAGTCCATGAAATTGATCCCAGCATCAAATGCCTTATTCATGATAGCAAAGGACTCTTTCTCATTTGACTGCAGCCCAAATGTCATTGTTCCTAAGCAAATTTCGGAAACAGTNATTCCGCTTTTCCCAAGTCGACGACGTTTCATTTTTTCTTCACGGTAATATTATAAACCATCGGATTATTCTATAATTCCTTTAGAGAATACAACTTCATAATTATTTAAAAACTATATCAATAAAATCACGCATTCGTCTAACCTCACTGGGGTCAACNCCTAAGGGTGATAAGCTGGCTGCAGAATGAAACTCGTGNAATTCCGGAACATNCAAAAGATCTCGAATATTAGAGGACCTTATTCCTCCACAACAAAGAACTCTTGGGTTTGATTCCGATAATTGAACAAATCTAGATATCTTCTTAGGATCNTCACTCGCTCTAGATAAACCCGCTGAGCTTAACACACGATCTACNCNTTTTGATCTCAGTTCCTTGAAAGACTGTTCAATATTTTCACTTTCATCAAAAGCACGGTGAAAGGTAAATGGCAAAGACCTTGAAGCTTCAATTAATTTATCAAGGNCNTAAATATCAATATTNTTATCTAATTTCAAAGCACCTGAAACTATTCCACTGACACCCANNTCTACACAATTTTGTATTGAGGATAACATTTTTTTTAGCTCTTTATTATTAAATACAAAATCTCCAGGACGCGGTCTAATTAATACAAAGACTGGTATCTGCACTGCTGAAATGACTGATTCAATGAGCTGAAGGCCTGGGGTCACACCNCCGACTGAAAGATTTTCACACAACTCAATCCGATCAGCCCCATTATCGAAAGCATGTTTAGCGTCTTCAAGTGAAGTGCAACATATTTCTAGAATACCCTTCACTCAGCCAGATAGAAAAGAATTTGTTCGTTATCCTTACCNNTAACTTCAAAAGACTTAATCAANTCTTCAGAGCCTTTGTTAAGAATTCTAAGTTCATAGTCATCCNCTTTCTTCAAAGAAAAAGNCAACATATCATTTGTATCATTATTCTCATCTCGAGTTCTTCCCGAAGCNATTTTATTTCCACTTTTCCAAACCTGAATTTGAGCGGAAACACGGTCACCTCTAGGCTTCTTAAAGAGCTGGATGAATACCCTATTGGATTTTTTACTAGTATAATTGTCAGTTACATTCTCAGCAAAAACATACTTAATATTTAAATCCCATATCAGAGGAAAATTAGCATCAGTTTTTTTCCAACTAACTGCATAAATTGCGTGNCGCGGATCATCTTTTATTGCATTAGATGCATCTCCTTTGAACCAAGCGTTACCAAGACCTGCAGCACTATATTCACATGCTCCAGTAAATTTCCATTCACTACCATCCCATATCTCAACCCAACTATGATTTCCACGTTTTTTGGCCCACATTGGAGTGCCTACAAAACGGGCAGGGATTCCAACTGCTCTGCATGCATCAATTAAAATAACTGACAACCCTGTACAAGATGCAAAACCTGCATCAATCGATTCATAGGGACTTTGGTCAGGCTTAGGTCGCTTACGAGCATGATATTTAACATTGATAATTTTCCATATTTCTTTGTTAAGTATCTGAGCAGCCTCTTCTAGACTCTTACAGTTTTTGACAAGGGGAGAAAATCTTTTATAAAAATCCTTCCTCCATTGATCTCTCCTCTCATTAATATTTGCATAGGGCAATACATTATTGAAAAAAATGGATTTAGGAACTGACTTAGCCCATTCGGTATCATNCCTCGCCTTATAAGCATAATTGACATTTTCGACGAGATAATCTGAACTAAGTGACTTAAGATCTCTTTCTGGCATATACTGAATTAAAAAAACTAAACCTTCAACTCTGTCAGGATCCAATCGCGAAATAGCACTTCGAAGCTCTACTGAATTTTCACCAGCTTTCCTGAATGGCTCAGCTATTAGAGATTTCTGCTTATCGGATAATTTATTTTCATCGCTAAAAGAAAATTCCAAATAACAAACAGATACAATTAAAAGCGTCCAAATAAATTTCATGAATAAATGACAACATGAATAACTCATAGTTAATCGTCAATAGGAGCCTTGTGGTTTTTAGGCGTCAGACTTTTTGTTCTTTGTGACATCCAAAGAGCAGGCTTCTTTACATCCCAGAAAGCGACTCAAAAAATAGCGNTTTNCACTTAAAGATTGGTATATTTTNTCCGCAATAAACATCATTCCTGGCAACCATAAAAAAAGAGATAGGGGAATTAACAATGGCATTCTCATCCCCACAAACCTGATAGCCTTAGCCCCNACAAAAATATTTTTTTGTGGGGTAATNCAGTGAATTGCTTGATTTAAGACNTTTTCATCGATATTAACGCCTGTAACAGTTTTTTTAAAATCCTTTAAAGGGACAAACTCCACCTTGTTTAACCAATCCAATTTAGCCAATAACTTTATCTGTAATTGACAAAAAGGACAATCACTGTCGAAAAAAAGAAAGTGTCTAAGCTGCAACACTAATCATTAATACCTCCATTTCGAAGATAGGTCAAAAACTCAAACTACACATAACTCTTTGAATAAATTAAAACACTCAACAAAAAGTATTGAATATCTCTTTAGAATCTCATGCGCCATAATGCTCGTTGGCCACGGATGGGTGTGCCTTAACGGCAAAATGCCTCTAACGGCTTTATTATGGGATGAAAATTTAATGTCCGGAATAATAACCTCNATTACAGGGGAANACTGGAACAGTTGGGTAACTTCATTATCGGTTACAGCAGGGATCGGAAAAATTATTAAACTTCAAGGGGTGCTATTCTTGCTCTCTGCTTTGGCTGTACTAATTAAATCAAAAAATAAATACTTTAATTCCATTTATATCGTCATCACAATCAATCTTGTATTTTTATCAACACTAAAATATTTAGATAATAGAGTAGGTATTGGCAACTTACTTGAGCATGCTGCTCAGTTTTGTATGCCTTTGATCATATTTCTTATTTCCCAAAAAAATAAAATAACCATACCTGCAGAACTNATAGCTAAAATTAGCATTGCAATGGCTTTTATATTTCATGGATTATTCGCNATAAATTTTAGTCATGAATGGATTGTTCTAGATCATAGTAGGCCAGGACATTTTTCTGAGATGCTCATGCGTTCATTAAGAATAAAAGAACAAAGCCATGCTAATTTAATACTAATAATTGCAGGACTACTTGACTTCATTGCCGCTGTGCTGATTTTCACTAGAGGNAAACTCAAAAAAACAGGACTTTACTACATGTTAATATGGGGNGNNCTAACTGCNGCNGCAAGACCTTGGTCTCATTTCGACAGCTATGAAATGATGAAAACATTGAATACNTGGATACCGGAAATGCTATANAGAGCACCACATTTCATGATTCCTTTATGNCTTATACTTGCACTTAGAAAGAATTGNGATCATGTTAAAAAANCCTCAATTTAAAATATTAATGAAACCCCTATTTCTATTTATTTTTATCTTTTTTTATAGCCTAGAAGTAAAAGCTAAAACTGACAAATACCGANTAATTTGGAATTCAAATCCTCAATCTTCAGTNACAATAGCCTGGTGTAAAATTGACGGCAATGGAGCCAAAGTGCATTACGGTGAATTCTCTAAAATTGAGGAAGGGAAAGATTACCCTCTTAAAAAAGATGTTCACCGTAAGACCTTACACCTTGATATAAGAAGTAGATTCGCTCGTATTGATGGGCTCAAGCCAAATACAGTTTATGCCTTTGTGGTGAAAGATGATAATTCACAAAGCAAGCAATTCACATTCAAAACAGCTAGCAGTGACAATGAACCATTTTCTTTTCTAGCTGGTGGTGATAGTAGAAACAATCAAGNAGCAAGNCAAAANGCTAACAGAGCAGTCGCAAAAATAAGACCTTTATTCGTTTGCTTTGGNGGAGACATGATATCTACTCCAACAAATAAAAATTGGTCTAGGTGGCTAGACGACTGGCAACTAACAACTGGAGAAGATGGCCGCATGATACCCATCGTGGCTGCTCGTGGAAATCATGAAGGTTCTGCAGATATTAATAAACTATTCGATACCCCTACTCCAGATGACTACTATGCATTTGGGTTAGGGAATAAATTACTCAGAGTTTATACTTTAAATAGCTGTATTGTACGAGCAGGTGACCAAGGTGAATGGTTGAAAAAAGATCTCAATGAAAATACTGATTACAAATGGAAGATTGCACATTACCATCANCCTTTNAGACCTCATCATAAAGGTAAAAAAGAACAAGATGCCCAGTACGATGCTTGGGCAAAAACATTCTACTACTATGGTATGAATCTAGTCATAGAATGTGACAGCCACATGGTCAAAAGAACATGGCCTGTACGCCCATCTAAAGNAGAGGGTAGCACTGAGGGCTTCATTCGTGATGATGCAAACGGCATTACTTTCATTGGGGAAGGGTGTTGGGGGGCTCCATTAAGAAAAAATGATGATGATAAAGAATGGACTAGGGCTTCCGACAGCTTTAATCAAGTCAACTGGATGGTAGTTAATACGGATAAAATTACCGTTAGAAGTGTAAAGGTGGATAACATCAAAAACTCAAAGGTCATCAATTGTGAAAAACCATTTGATACCCCTGAGGGCATGGAAATATGGAATCCAGAGACAGGAAAAGTAGTAACTGTTCTTCCTAGAAAATTTAAGTAACTTTATTTGAATATGTCTAATACATCAACGAGTTGATGTATTTTTTACTCTTAAGNATTGCATCAGTAACCTGCTTTTTCTTCGGAAGAATTGGTATACCTCTTGGGACAGGGTGCATGAAAATTTCACAGTAACCTTTGTAATCAATGTGACCCAATGAACTCAATATATCTCTATAATTGAGAGAGCCCCCATAGCCAGGCATTTGTTTCATCTCAATAGCCTTAGATGACTTCNTATACATACCCTCTGAATGTTCTTGAAAATACATAAAGGGAATATTTTCATTTCCAAGTTCTNTAATTAATATAGGAATATCCTCAGCAAACTTATGTAAATGATGAGGAGCAAAGGCAATCCCTAAATGACTGCTTTTGTTAAGTTCCCCAAAATAGCGTAATGAGTCAGGGTGATATAAAAACTGTCTACTGTGATTCTCAACGGCAATCTTAACTCCTGCTGCCTCAGCAACCGCTACATGAGGCTTCATTTTTTCTAGAAAATTCATCACTGCTCTCTTTGCCTCTTTTCCCTTCAGTTCTGATGATCCAGTTGTACCGCAAATAACAATCTGAGCGCCAAAAATTTTACTAATTTNTTTTATCTCCTCCTGCAACCCAAAGGGCCCTAATGGGTACCGAGTGAAAATCGCTGGCGAAACATTATTACGATCAAATAAAATTTTCGCTTTTTCATAACCCATAGAAGTAATTTGCTCCCTCTGATTACCATGAACCTTGCACCAAATATCAATACACTCACAGCCTGCTTTAGAAACCTCTGGCAAGATATCTTCCAGTAGCATCTCACCATACATGGCAGAGGAAAGTGAATATCGAATATTAAATTTCCTCAGTTCAGCCTTCAAGGATTTGATAGCTTTACAACCTAACATTAAAGGAAGCGGATTGCTCAAAAATGAACGACGAGAATAATTATCCATCTAAATAACCTAGGATCGCGATTCTCTCTCGTTAATCAATAATTCAATCCAAGAACGAAGATATTGACCATTGTCATGGAAAGTTCTTCCAGAGACAAGGTTTCCATCAACGACACACGGTTGGTCCACAAAAATTCCTCCACAAACCTCCAGATCAAATTGGCACTTCGGAACAGTTGCCATTCTTCGACCGCGTACTCTATCAGCTCTTGCGGGGATTTCTACACCATGACAAACGCTAGCAATCGGTTTATTATTATCAAAAAACCATTGTGTTATCTTTATTAAATCAGGATTGTCTCGAATATATTCAGGCGCTCTTCCACCACTGAAGAAAATACCCAAATACTCCTCTGGAACAACCTCCTCAAAAGAAATATCTGCATCAATAGTGTACCCTTCCCACTCCTTTGTAATAGTCCAACCCGGCTTAACTTCATGCATTACCATCTGGTATTTTTTCTTTTCTGGTCCCGCTACGACAGGCTGAAAATCATCCTCTTGCAACCTATAAAATGGGTATAGCGTATCTAGAGTCTCGCTAGCGTCACCTACTATAATTAGAACTTTTGAATCTGACATAATTTTAATTTAGAGTCTTTCATAGAATAATCATAAACAATAGAAAACCGCAAAACAAAGAAATCCGTTTGAATAATTAGCGAGTAAGGTTGAATAAATGGTTAATAATATGAAAGAGGGATATAAATTAAGAGATGATTTTCCAATACTTAATCAAGAAGTAAATGGGAAGCCCTTAGTTTATCTCGATAACGCTGCCACAACTCAAAAGCCCAAAGCTGTAATTGATAGGGTTTCAAGCTTTCTGGCAGAAGAGAATGCTAACATTCATCGAGGGGTTCACCACCTCAGCATGAATGCNACCATCGCTTACGATGATGCTCGATCAAGTGTAGCTAAATTCATTAAGGCAAAATCAACTGATGAAATAATATTTGTAAGNGGTGCAACGGAAGCTGTTAATCTTGTAGCTCATAGCTTTTGTAAAAATCGAATTCAGAAAGATGATGAGATACTCGTCACCGAAATGGAACACCACGCCAACATTATTCCTTGGCAAATTGTTGCAAAAGAGATAGGTGCAAAAGTCATTCCTATTGCAATAACGGATGAGGGAGAAATTGATCTCAAGGACTTCGAATCAAAAATAAACAATCGCACTAAGATGGCAGCCTTTGTGCATGTCTCTAATGCATTAGGAACAATAAATCCGGCTAAAGAGATGATCGCTACTCTTAAATCCAAGAACATTCCTGTATTACTTGATGGCGCACAGGCAGTTGCTCATCAACCAGTCGACGTGCAAGATCTGGATTGCGACTTTTACGTTTTCTCGTCTCACAAACTATTTGGACCTGATGGNATCGGGGTTCTCTACGGGCGCAGTGAATTGCTCACAGAAATGCCTCCTTATCAAGGAGGTGGAGACATGATTAACATTGTAAGCTTTGAAGGAACGACCTTTAGATCCCCTCCGGAACGATTTGAAGCAGGAACACCCAATATAAGCGGTGCAATCGGACTAAAAAAGGCTATAGAATATATCACAGAATTGGGATGGGACAAAATTCATGAAATTGAATCATCTCTACTCGATCATGCCACAGAAACGCTTAATGCAATTCCCTCCTTAAAAATTATAGGAACAGCAAGAAGTAAAGTTCCCGTTTTGTCATTTACTATGAAATCTGCTCACCCTCATGATATTGCAACCATACTTGATACAAATGCAATAGCTGTCAGAGCGGGNCATCACTGCGCNCAACCNCTNATGAAAAGATTAGGTGTTAGTGCCACNACAAGAGCTTCAATGTCTTTTTATAATACCACTGATGAGATCAATCAATTAGGCGACGCCCTGAAAAAAGTAAGTGATATATTTGGAAATTAAGATAAAAATTTAATGGACGATTTAAGTGACCTTTATCAGGAAATAATTTTGGCTCACAACAAAAGGCCAAGAAATAGCGAACCATTGGATCCTTGCACTTGTAGTGCTGATGGTTCAAACCCACTATGCGGAGATAAACTGACAGTTTATGTTAGAAAATCTGACAACACTTTAGATGAGGTAGCATGTGAAACGGATGGATGCGCCATCTCCAGAGCATCAGGGTCGATAATGACCACAATGGTAAGCGGGAAAGAAATAAAGGAAGTACAAACATTAATTGACGAAACTAAAACACTTTTAACAGGAGATGATGAACCAGAGGTTGATCTTGTCGAACAAGGTGATATGGCAGCGTTAATAGGGGTCCGTAAATTTCCTGCCCGAATAAAGTGTGCTACTCTAGCATGGCATGCTCTCGAGGCAGCCATCAACGGCGATGATTCAACAACCACTGAATAATTTCTTTAATTACCTTCAGATAAAAAATCAAAATTTAACAGANTTGGCATAAGAAACGCTAAATTTCCTAACAGCAGGCTGACCAGGANAATTTTGGAATTTTTGGGTAATTTCGTTCTGAAATTTTAGCAGCCTGCTTTTTTCATTTGTGAGCTGAATCTAATGAAAATAAAACCATTAATTCAAAGATACTAAGCCTAAAGAACCAAAATTTTCGAGATTATCTTCATCTAGTTCCAATCCACAACCAAANGCTGCTTTATTAATAGAACCCAAAGCTATTGAACCATGATTAATGATTAAAGAGGGAAAATCTAAATCAGTGAATGAATATAGATCAGAATGAAATAAGCAAATTTTTTCCTGCATAATTCTAGGATACATTGAAAGACCTGAAAAATAATGATGGCCATTCCTTTCAACATGCTCAATCCCAATTGATGCCATTACNGCTANATCATTTAGCAAGGCTATCGGACCAACATTAGCAAGGTCCTCACCACTAATTATCCACTCCCCCTCAATATTTTTCTTATTGAAGTGAATTTTACACGAATTGGCTATCCCTTTAAAAACACCCTTACAATTCTTATGGCTNGTTCCTCGATATCCAAGATCTANAGCACGCTTTAATGAAAATAGCTCACCATCTGATTCATCTATAATNATTNCNGGACAATCAACCCACTCATCAATTTGGTCTGCAACAAAATCTGCTAAAGCAAATTCACGATGAAGAGGCTGCTCAACAAAAAGGAGGTACTCTTCACTTAAAAATAATTTTAATGTCTCATTTTTTTTGAGCTTTTCCCAATGAACACGAAATTCAGATACAGATGAAAATTGTTCATTGCCATCAAGAGTAAACTTAAAATCTCTTATTCTAGATTTAAGGAGAGTTGCGATTGCTTCCAGCCTAGGAAGATCCGTCTCAATCTGCCCACATATTTTAATTTTAAAATGAGTAACACCGTATTGATCAATAACTTCGTCTAAGGCCTGCGGCAAACCATCATCACAACGGTCCTCTATTGGTATTTCCGATCCTATTAAGGGGTCCCCAAGACCAATTGTGTGGCGCACAATAATTTCACTCAACGGGTTTTTAGGTAACCAGTCTTTTGGTAAATCATTTTTAAGCTCATTATAAAAATATCCTAAATCTATACCCAATGAATTTTTCCTAAGCGCTTGATTAAAAGATAGATTAGACTCTCTACAGAAAGCATCAATAAGGGCCCTCTCTACTAATGATGTTCCAAGGTGCGCAAGAAGTGATGGTACATTTTCTTTCTTTGCCCAACCCTCTTGTAATTCATACAATTGCTGCCAAAAACCAAAGACAGTTTCAGCACTAATACTCCCAGAAAAATTTAAAGCCATTTTTAATGCGGTTAGCATTTCCGGTAAATCTTCCTCAAAACTAGTCTCAGAATTTTTTGTAAACCACTTAGGAGGCAGACCCTCAGATGAAATTCCTTTGACTACTTTTCCATCAATATTNAAGTCAATACATAGAAATACGTGCGGAAGGCTGGTCATTGAAGCAATCCCATATTTAAATGGGAATCGCGTATTCATAGGAAGGTGCCGAAATTGAGCGCTGTTTATAGAAATAGGCATTATCTAAAAAAAATAAAGATGCTTTATAAATAGAGAATGGACAAGCGCTTCATGATATATTGGAATAACTAACCAATGAAAAAAGAAAGCAAAAGAGAAAAATTAGCAATCGTACTGATTGTCATTTTTTTATTTGCCCTAATTATGGGGCCAGGGCCAGGATCTTTATTCATCAACCCACACGGTTCTGAACCTAAGTTTTGGTTTGGCATGCCGGCACTCTATGTTTGGGCCGTTTTCTGGTTTTTAGTTGAAGCTGGCGTCATTCTTATTGCTGCTAAATTCATTTGGAAGAGAGAGGATGAAAATGGATAAACTAAATTTCTTTCTTTCTAATGCTGATTTAGGGAATACTCCTCACGTAGTCCTGGTTATCTATTTAATTATTCTACTAACATTGGGTATTTTTGGATACCGAAGGAGCAAAGGTACTGAAGAAGATTACTACCTCGCCGGTCGGGGACAAGGACTCTTAGTGACCTCATTAACTATTATGGCTACTTTCTTTTCAGGAGTAGCTCTCTTGGGCTTCCCTGGAATGGTNTATGAGAATGGCGTTTCAGCAATGTTCATTGCTCTAAATTTACCAGTCGCAGGGGCAGCCGTTTACTTATTAGGAAATGGAATACGAAAACTTGGACAGGCGAGAGGCTATGTGACCCCTGGTGATATGATAGCGGGGTACTATGGAGGTTCTGGAATACGAATTGTCGTAGCGGTTCTTGGCATGCTTTATGTTCTTCCNTATATTATCATTCAAATNAAGGCTGGTGGAGGTCTCGCTCAACAGCTCTTTGGTGAAAACATGTTTAACAAGGGTGCAGCAGCACTTTCCGCTGTTACTCTTCTTTATGTACTGATAGGGGGAATGCGNTCAGTAGCCTGGACTGANGTGTTACAAGGGATTCTTCTTCTGTCTGGAGCCTTACTAGCAGGAATTGCAGTCATTGTAAGTTTAGGAGGCTTGGAACCCTTCTTCAGCAGAGTCGCAGAATTAGATGCTAAGCAACTCACAATGCACGACCCTAAAGTTTCTAAATGGAACCCTTGGTGGATTCTTACTTTTTGCCTCTTTGCTTCACTNGCAAGTATTGTTCAACCGGCACAATGGATGCGTTTTTATGCCGCAAAATCCTCTAAAACCCTTCGTAAAAGCGCTGTAATTTTTGCTGTCGTTTTACCAGCGTGTTTTCTTTTTGGAGTTATGCTGGTTGGCTTGGTAGGAAGATCCGTCCATCCACCTATTGATCCGAATTTACCCTTAACTGCAGATAATTTGCCTGAAGGTCTTAATAAAGCATCACAGATTGCTGTTTTCATGTTAGGAGAACAATTACCATCAATGCTAGGAGGTTTAGGTGTAGTTTTAATATCAATTATAATGGTAGCAATAATGGCTGCCTCAATGAGCACTGCGGATAGTAACCTGCATGCTCTTGGAGGAGTCTTCACACGAGACATTTACGATAAGTTTATTCGACCAAAGGCCACAGACAAAGAACGCACATGGGTCGGGAGAATAGTTATCATTATTGCAACAGGAATTGCTTTGTTAATCGTATCAAAAGGTGAAAGTACCAACTTAGGAAAAGGATTACTTGAAACCATTATGCAATTCTTCTTCTTAGCAATGGCATTCTCTTGCCAATTAGTTCCTCCAGCAATAGACATTATTTATTTACGTAAAGGAACTCGTACTGGAGCTATCGCCGGAATGTGTACAGGAGGAGCCATAGTTCTTGGTACTTTTATCTTTTCAGATAAAGAAGGCGTTCAATACGCTAAACGGATCATCGACCTTGGTTGTCTGGCTGTTACTTTTAATGTATTAGTCTTTATGATAGTGAGTAATTTTACCAAAAAAGTTAATCAATCTCACATCGAAAGTTTTAAACATGACCTTTCATAAATAATTTATCCCATGAGCAAACCAAGTATACTTACGACAACTGTTGGATCATATCCAGTGCCACAATGGCTATCAGCACTACCATCAGAACAATCCGTCATTGATGCCACCAGAGTCATTTTCGATACTCAGAGATCAAACGGAATTGATTTACCAACTGATGGTGAACTTTATCGTTTTGATATCAATCATCCTGACACCAATGGTATGATTGAGTATTTTTTAAAGCCAATGGGAGGTTGCGACAGTTCNATAGGCCGTACCGATACAGAAGCATTTCGNGCCAAACAGGAAATGGGATTCCGAGCCAAGCCGGCAGCAGCCGTTCGTTCAGCACTGAATAGTGGTTCTCTGAATCTCATTGAGGATTGTTCTCGAGCAAAATCACTATCAGGTGGAGATTTTAAATTTACTGTGACCAGTCCATATATGCTTTCAAGAACTCTTTTGGATAATCACTACAATGACTTTGATACCCTAACCTTAGCAGTTGCAGATGTATTAGCTGAGCAGGTTAAAGACTGTCCTTGTGAATGCCTTCAGGTAGACGAGGCTAATATTCCTGGCAGCCCTGAACATGGGCCACTCGCGGCTGAAGCAATTAACAGGGTGCTAGACTCATTTAATGGTAAAACCGCTGTTCATTTCTGCTTTGGGAATTACGGCGGGCAAACAATTCAATCTGGCAAATGGAAACCGTTAATCGATTTTCTTAATTCACTAAAATGTGATCACTTAGTCCTCGAGCTTGCTCATCGCCCAGATGATGATCTTGAAGCATTGAAAGGAATTAAACCTGAAATCGGNATTGGTATNGGTGTNGTAGACATNAAGGTGAATCACATTGAGACTNCAGAAGACATNGCTAAATCAATAGAAAAAGCTGAAACTGCCNTAGGTCAGGGAAGAGTTAAATATNTACANCCAGACTGTGGTTTNTGGATGTTAAAAAGAAGTATCGCAGACAGAAAAATAGCAGCTCTGGCAAAAGGTAGGGATCTCTATCTTGGGCTTTAGAAATTTNAAGAAAGCGGCGCACTACGACCACTCTTTTTAAATTCCTCTAGCTTATCTTTTAGTTCCTTAACAATCTCTGGCTTTTTATAATACAGATTTTCGGTCTCCCCGGGATCAGTACTAAGATTATATAGTTGCCCNGGTGCTAGCGGAGCTTTCTCAGGCACCATGTATTCTTTCATTCCCCATCGGCCGGATNGATTATAATTATTCCCTCCCGAACCTTTATGATCGAGATATTTCCATGGACCTCTACGAATGGCTAAATCCAAACTTATAGTCTGGTGCAAAGTGTATTCTCTTATCGGCATTTCTTCATCCCGTCCGAATAAGGCAGGAAGCATATTCACACTATCTTCACCTGCATTAGAAGGCACTTTTGTATTAGTAATCGCAGCAAAGGTAGCCATTAAATCAGTCAATAAAAGCGTCTGAGAACTAGTGGTCCCCGGCTTAATTTTTTTAGGCCAACGCGCAATAAAAGGCACACGATGCCCCCCCTCCCAATTATCTCTTTTAACACCTCTCCACGGCCTCGCCCCATCATGATTATAATCTTTTCTCATTGAAAGAACCGTTGGAACTTCTGGGCCATTATCGCTAGAAAAAATGACTAATGTATTATCGGTTAACCCATAATCATCAAGCGCACTCATAAGCTTTCCAACGATATAATCGAGTTCAAATATAAAATCACCATGAGGCCCCGCCTTTGTTTTACCTTTAAATTGATTCGCGGGAAAAGAAGGTAAATGTACTGCCTGCGTTGAGTGGAATAAAAAGAAAGGAGTGTCCTTCTTAGTCTTAGCGTGTTGCTCAAGAAACAACAAACTCTTATCAAGAAACTGTAAATCAATTTCCTCCATTTTGTATCCTGGAGCAATCATGCCCGGTCGATTATCTTGCGAATAAGGATGCTTAGGAAGCGGACCCCGATCAATTATCTTTGTTGGAGGCACAGGAATCCTGTCTCCATCAATAAAAGCATAAAGCCAGTCTGTAGTCGGACAACAAACACTGCCAAAGAAATAGTCAAATCCTCGGTGAATAGGTGCATCCGGTATAGCTTTAGAATAATCAATTCTCTTAACTGCCTCTAGACCATTTTTATTTATAGCTTCCCCTTTCTTATCATAAAAAGTCATACCGACATGCCACTTCCCAAAAAGAGCCGTTTCATATCCTTGCTCCTGAAGCATCCCCCCAATAGTCATCCTGTCTTCTTCAATCATACAAGGTCCACCGACCCCCGTAAAAACACCTTTCATTCCTGTACGAAAAGCCATTCGACCAGTTAATATAGAATACCTTGTCGGAGTACACACGGTAGAAGGACTGTGTGCATCAGTGAATCGAATCCCATCAAGTGCCAGCTGATCTAGATGAGGAGTTGGTACCTTCGACTTAGGATTATAGCAACCAACATCTCCGTATCCCAAGTCATCCGCGAGAATAAAAAGAATATTCGGCATGCTTTTCTCTTCAGATAATGCGAGCGAAGAATAAGAAAAACTAATACAAAATAACGTATTAAGCACTATAGAATAAGATAGAATAAGTTGAATATATGATCTTTTCATTTATTACTTTGCAAAAGTGAGCCGAAATCGCTTCTAAGGCAATACACAAACCTTTACAGTGTGCATATGAGACGAGACATCTCAATAGAAAGGCTCAACTTTTCAAAACAAATGCAGTTTATTAAGCTAGTCATATGCTGCTGGCTCGTTACCCCTTCGGCCAGTGCTATATCATGGCGTGAGTGTGCGAATCAGGAAAAAGTCTGGTACAAAACTCACGAAGCAAAGCGTATTGGCGACAACGTACTCTACTTTCAGTCTGATCTAGGCGGTTGGTACAAAAACGATAGCAATATCCATCCCTCGGGAAACGCCGCTATCGATGTACTCAGTAAAGAGGAACAAAAAAAGCACAAAGAGTCACTCCAAGAGCTCAAGTATCCATGCACTTTAGATAATGATGCAACTTGGTCTGAAATGCGTTTTCTCGCCAAAGTCCACGCTGCAACAGGTCAACAAAAGTATAAAGATGGATTCCTTAAAGGTATTCGCTATTTACTTGAGGCACAGTATCCAAACGGTGGTTGGCCACAATTCTATCCTCTCAGGCCAGGATACTCTAGCCGAATCACATTTAACGATAGCGCCATGATTGGAGCCATTACGATCCTTGACGATGTAGCACAACGACGTTTCTATTATAATCTCGCCGACGAGAGACTTCGGAAAAAATGTCAAACCGCAGTAACTAAGGGCCGTGAATGTATTCTCAAATGCCAAATCATAGTAAGAGGAAAAAAAACTGCCTGGTGCCAACAGCATGACCAACAAACCTTCGAGCCAGCTCAAGGCCGTATTTCTGAAAACCCATCCCTTTCAGGAGCAGAGAGTGTCGGTGTAGTTAAATATCTAATGACCATCGACAAACCTTCACCCGAAATTATTGATGCAATATCAAGTGCGGCAAAATGGTTCCATCAAGTTAAAATCACTGGAGTTCGAATCTATAATTTCAAAGACGATTCCCTACCGGGAGGCGTAGACCGAAAAATCATTGCTGATCCAAGCGCATCGCCAATCTGGGCACGCTACTACGAAATCGGCACCAATCGGCCCATGTTCATTGAGGAAGGAAAAGTTAAATATAAACTTTCGGAACTGAGTCACGCCAAGCGCATCGGCCACCTATGGATTGGAGGCAGATGGCCAGAAAGTCTCTTAGAAGTGGAGTACCCAGCTTGGATTGAGAAACACCAAGCCAAAGACTAATAATACGATTCAGTGGTTGGCATTTGAAGTATTATTAAACTTATATCTATTATATTCCTTTACAGGTATATACTTTTATAGGAATATGATATCATGAACTCCGATGAGTTGTGCCAAGTTTACCGCTGCCTTTGCGATAAGACCCGCTTAAGAATCCTTAATCTTTTAAGCGATGGAGCCCTTTGTGTCTGCCATCTACAGGAAATATTAGATGAATCCCAAGTTAAAATATCTAAGCACCTGGCCTACTTGAAGGCTCATGACTTGGTAGAATCAGAGAGAAAAGCTAACTGGATGATTTATCAAATCACAAAAAACGCTAATCCAATTCTCGAAAAAAATCTCAAATGTCTACAAGACCTAAGTAGCGAAGACCCAATATTTAAAACTGATATAAAAAGATTACACGCTATGGATACTTCAGCTGCGTGTTGCCCATCCTAAATTATATATTCAATGTCTAAACCTACAGTCCTCATTCTTTGTACCGGCAATTCTTGTCGCAGTCATATGGCAGAAGGAATTCTTCGTAATGCCGCCTCAGACTTAATCGAGGTGGCTAGTGCCGGTTCTAACCCTTCAGGCTATGTTCACCCAAAAGCTATTACTGCTCTGAATGAAATCGGAATCGATATCTCATCACACACATCAAAACATATGAATGATTTTCTTAATCAAGATATTCATACAGTCATTACGGTCTGTGGCAATGCCGACCAAGCATGTCCTAATTACCCAGGCCAATCTCACCGTCATCATTGGGGCTTTGAAGATCCTGCACATGCTGAAGGAAGTGAAGACGAAATCATGGAAGTCTTTAGAAAAGTCAGAGACGAAATTAGGCTGGTATTCGAAGCCTACTCATCTGGAATCCGGGCAGGAAATTCATAATTCACTATAAGAAAATGCCTAAGTGGTTTGCCTGCGAAGTAATTGGAACCTTTATCATGGTATTCCTTGGCTTGGGGATCGTGGCAGCAACAATTACCAGTGACGCTACTACAGGTATTTTTCAGATTGCAGCGGTTTGGGGTTTAGGCTTAGCCTGTGCAATTTTCATAACAGCACATCATAGTGGAGCCCATTTTAATCCCGCCATCACACTGGCATTTGCTTTTCAAGCAGACTTTCCCAAGCGTCGCATTCCTGCCTACTTTGTAGCGCAACTTTTAGGGGCATTCATTGCAGCTGCTACAGTTTTCTTTCTTTTTGAAAGTCAGATACTTCAATTTGAAGAATTAAATAAGATCACTAGGGGAGAAGCTGAAAGCGTTGCTACCGCAAGAATGTTTGGTGAATACTACTCAAAACCAGTATCTCAGTTAAATGCTTTTTGTGCTGAGTTTCTAGGGACACTCTTATTGGCTCTAGTCATTTTCGGTTTTACGGCAAAAGAAAATAAATCCGGACCTGGTCCAATGACACCAGTCGCGATCGGAATGGCATTAACAACACTGATATGCGTTTTTGCCCCGCTAACACAAGCAGGATTTAATCCTGCAAGAGATCTTGCTCCAAGGTTTTTCTCGGCGATTGCAGGTTGGGGAAACCTTCCATTCACTCATAACGGAATTGGTTGGCTAACCGTTTACGTAGTAGCCCCTTGTTGTGGCGCTTTAACTGGAGCTTGGATTGGAAATTTTCTCTTCTCACGAAAAGAAGAATAACTTTTTATTATTTCTAACATTATAGACACTTGGAAAAAACTCGATTTCTTTACTGGTATATGCCATAAAGTTAAGATGCACATTTTACTCCTCATCTATATGGCAATGCTTTCAGTGGTAGCGGCCTCTAGTCCAAATATTGTTCTTATCATCTCAGATGATCAGGCATGGACTGACTATGGTTTCATGGGGCACCCAAATATTAAAACACCACATATTGATGAACTTGCTAGCGAGAGTGTTCTTTTCAAAAGAGGGTATGTACCAACTGCATTATGCCGCCCCTCACTCGCGACACTTCTTACAGGACATTATGCCTCAACTCATAAAATTACTGGTAATGACCCTTCTCCTAAATATGCAGAACGCAATTCAAAACTTTACAATGAAAGACGGTCTAAAATAATCTCCTTCATTGATAATTTTGATACACTTCCAGAACTACTTTCTACAAAAAATTACTTAAGTCATCAAAGTGGCAAGTATTGGGAAGGAAATCATAAAAGAGCAGGTTTTACCCATGGCATGACTAGGGGTTTCCCTCAGCCAGGAGGTAGACACGGCGACGATGGTTTAAAGATTGGTCGTACAGGAATGAAGCCGATTAAGGATTTTGTTGATATAGCCAAAAAGGAAAAGAAACCATACTTTCTCTGGTATGCTCCATTCCTTCCACACACCCCCCACAATCCTCCACAAAGACTCCTCAAAAAGTATAACAAGGATGGTAGATCTATTCACCTAGCAAAATATTATGCTATGTGTGAATGGTTCGATGAAAGTTGTGGAGATTTACTAAAAATTATTGATGAAAATGGTGATCGCAAGAACACGTTAGTCATCTACGTTACCGATAACGGATGGATCCAAAATCCAAATCGCGGGGGTTATGATGCAAGATCAAAGCAGACTCCCTATGAAGGCGGTATAAGAACTCCAATCATGTTCAGATGGCCTTCAAAAATGAAGCCCGAAGAACGTAATGAATTAGTTAGCAGTATAGATATCGTACCAACCATACTTGCAGCATCAGGAGCAAAAACTCCAGAGAACTTACCTGGCATTAATCTATTACCTAATCTTGAAAACCGGAACACTATCAAGAGAGATACTATCTTTGGTGAAAGCTTTGCTCATGACATTGCTGATCTTAATAAGCCCGAAGCTAGCCTATTGTTCAGATGGGCTATTAAAGATAAATGGAAACTTCTTCTTACTTATGACGGAGAAGTGAACCGTTATAAATCAACTCATCCAAGAAACGAAAAGAGGCCTCAACTCTTTGACCTGAACTTAGATCCTCACGAGAAGATAAACTTAGCGAAAGATAATCCTAAAAAAGTACAAGAATTAGCCAATGCTATTCAATCCTGGTACCCGTTGAAGGAAAGGAAGACGATTACTGTATTTGAATAACTATAAGTATTTATCAAAATCATCAATGAAAGGTTTGATGTCTTCCATAAGAACTGCGTCAGGATTACACCTCAGAACCATTCCATCAAGATACATTAAACTTCGAACTATTGCGAAAATCCCTTGATGAAAAGACATGCCTGTCTCAACTCCAAGTTTAATTGTTTCCATCATTTGTCGAGTGAGACTAATCTCAGAAACGCTTTTTCCTGGAAAGTCTTTATAAAGATCGACGAGGTCTAGTTTAAATTTTTCCATAGCTGCCCCAGTAAGAGGAACCTCTGCCATTTCGCTAAGGGAATTTGCAGCTTTATTGAAATCATTTTCCGTAAGCGATTTAAAAAAGTAAAATAGCCCTTTCCTTATCTTTGAATTAACTCGGCCAATATATCCCGTATCAATGAAATAGAATCTACTTTGAGCCTCATCAACTAAAACATTTCCTGGGTGAAGATCACCATGGAAAATTCCCTTACAGAACATATAGTAACCATGAACTTTAAAGAGTTCCAAAAGTGTATTGTATTCAAGCTTCCCTTCATCTATNAGCTCATCAAGACTAGGTCCAGAAATAAAATCACTGACCATCACGTTCTCATTGCAAAGGGGCTCATAAACATTAGCAAAATCCACCTTGGAAAAATCATACTGATTTTTGTCCTCTTCTTTAATTAGAGAAAGAACATTCACACCCTCTACCTCTTTTTTTAGGTCAAGCTCACTGAGAGTGTATTCTTCAATATCATTCAAAATTGCCTCTGGNTTACCAACTCTTTTGAGTTTCCNATAAAAAAATGAAATNAACTTNAANAGATTTCGNACNCTAGAAACATCTCTCTTGAAGTTTTTTCTAACGTCTTTTTTTACAGCTTTAATAACTACTTTGTTCCCGTCTTTCAGTATACCAATATGAACCTGACCCACTGACGCAGAAGCAAGTGCTTTGGGCTCAATACTTTCAAAGTTACTAATAAATTCTGGTACTGCAGTCGACTCCACCAAATTGAGGAAATCCTCAGAGCCCATAGAATGATTATTCCTGAAAAGTTTAGAGAGGTGCTCACATTTGGCTGGCTCTAAAAAGTCTGATCGAAGTGCATGCACCTGACCTAATTTAACCGCAAGCAAACCCTGCTTCTGAATCCAATCAAGGTCCGGCAATTTACCATTATGGGAATAGATGGAGCGNATGAGTCGCCCGAATTGGATCCAGTTCATTATATGATATTAAGTTTGAGTGTTTTTAGACACGAAAACAGCGCCATGTCTTTTAGAAATCATATTTGCAGCTATTCTTCCAGACTCATAAATAGTGGGTAAACCACTACCAGGGTGAGTGCCTCCCCCGACNANNTAACAGTTACCAAGATCTTCGAATTTNTTNCTAGGNCTNANGTGCATCATTTGGTTAAGNGAGTGNGCCATATTGAAAGTTGCACCAAATTGAATGTTNGTATCCATCCAAGTCTTNGGNGTNTAGACNATTTCCTCNNTNATATGCTCTCTNATNTCNGNCATTTCTGCTNTNTTNTCNATNGCAGCTNATNACTTTNTCTTTGAANGCTTCNGTNTTTTCTAACCANTCAATGNCNGCCGTNCANTTNGGNACNGGGACTAACACATAAAGAGCTGAATGCCCATCCGGTGCAAGAGTAGAGTCATTAATACTGGCATTACGTACATAAAAAGAAACATCATCTGAAAGAACTTTGTTCTTAAAGACATCCTCTATATTTTTTTTGTAATCACCTGCAAAAAAAATGGTATGATGAGGCAGGTCATATACCTTATCTAATCCAAGGTATAGCATAAACGTGGAACAAGAATACTCTTTGGAATCCACTTTTTCTGGGGTATATTTTTTTAGAACACCAGGAGGGACTAGATTCTTCATGGCATATCCAAAATCAGCATTAAGTACGGTCTCATCGGCAAACACCTTTTCTCCATCTGCTAGCTCTACACCTGTTACATTTCTACCATCCAAAGTTAGTTGTTTAACCGGTGAATTGAGACGTATGTCAACGCCGTGCTCTTCACAAACTTTAGCCATTCCTTGAGATATTTCACTTAGACCACCAGTCACATGGTACACTCCATAGGCATGTTCAACATAAGGCAGAATTGCAAAAGCACCCGGACAATCCCAGGCTGACATTCCTAGGTATTTAGATTGAAATGTAAATGAGAGCTTTAATTTTTCGCTTTTGAAATAATTACCCAATACGCCAATCAAAGATTTTCCAAGGGATAATTTTGGTAAAGCCTTAAGAAGGTCGAGCGAAAGAAATCTTTTAAATGAAGAATAATCCTTTTGTAAACACGGGTACATCTTCTCAAACCTCACACTTTCGGTTTTTAAAAACTTCTCGTAGCCTTTCCTGCTACCTGGAAAGTTAGTGTCAAGCTGCTGGATCATGGCTTCCTTGACCGTTGTTGGCTCAAGACGCACATCATCAAATTGAAGCCTGTACATTGGCTCTAATTTGGTAAACTCCATGTAATCATCAACATTTCGACCCGCTTCCTCAAAAACTTCGTCGAGGATAAACTTCATCATCAAAAATGTGGGACCGACATCAAACTTGTATCCATTCTTGACGATGGCTGCATTTCTGCCTCCAACACTTTTTTCCTTTTCAAAGAGAGTCACCTTGAAACCTCTTTTTGCCAATAACATAGCAGCAGTCAGACCTCCTGGACCTGCACCGACAACATTAATTTTCTTAATACTAGACAATATACTTAAAAATTGGGGATATTAGTTCATTTCGTGTGATAACTTAGATAGTTAACTCAGTATTATTGATATTGGCGATAATAAATTCAATTACTCAAAAACGTATTCCCCCTTATTACAGATTTAATCAAAATTTAACTTATTGAACTAATGCTGATATACTTGCCGGTCAAAACATTCGCCATACAATAAAACAATGAAAAGCCTTATGAATCGTCTATTTTTTTTACTAGCTGTTCTTTATTTACCATTAACTTTCTCCAATGCCAGAGAGGCAAAAGAATATGATAATGACGTTAATTATGATGAATCAAAGATTCCCCATTATGATTTACCAAAGCTTTTAATTAGTCCAAACGGTGAAAAAATATCATCCATCGAAAAATGGGAAAATATTAGAAGACCCCAAATACTCTCTTTGTACAGCAACCTCATTTATGGACGCATACCGGTACCAGAAAAACCATTAAAAATTACTTTCAAGTTAGTCAAAGAAGACAAAGGCTTCATGAAAGGAAAAGCCACAAGAAAAGACATTGATATAATTATTAGTAACGATAAAGACTCAAAAACGATGCGCTTCCTCGTTTTTTCTCCAAATGGAGTTGAGGGGCCTGCGCCAGCATTTTTGAAGCACAGCTTCAATAACACAAAATCAAATGATTTCGACGCGTCACTATTAAGAAAAGGAAAACTTAAAAATGGATGGCCTCTAGGGGAATTCTTTGATCGAGGGTATGGATTTTGTGCCGTCTACCATGAAGACTTAGTTGGGCACAATGAGGTCAGTTTCAATAATAGCATTCACAAACTTTTTTATTCCAAAGGTCAAAGCTTTCCAAAAGCGAGTGAGTGGGGGGTGATTTCAGTCTGTGCGTGGGGAGCAATGAGGGCGATGGATTACTTAGAGACTGATAATGAAATAGACCATAAAAGGGTTGCAATCATGGGTCACTCAAAAATGGGAAAAACCACACTTTGGACTGCCGCCCAAGATAAAAGATTTGCATTAGCAATTGCCGCACAGTCGGGTTGTGCGGGAGCTGCGTTATGGAGAAGAAAATCTGGAGAGACTCTAAAGAAAATGGTCACTCGTTTCCCATATTGGCTATGCAGAAATGCATGGAAATTTGTCGATCAAGAGGATGACCTTCCAATAGACCAACACATGCTACTCGCTTGTATTGCTCCGCGACCGTTTTATGTGCATAGCGGAGTCAAAGACACGTGGGCAGACGGAAGAGGTGAATACCTCTCAGCTTTCCATGCCAGCGAGGTATATAAGTTGTATGGTAAAAAAGCTTTAGATTCTGAAGAGTCGCCTCCTGTAGGTGAAGCTATTATAGAGAGCCATGTAGGCTACCACATTAGAGAAGGCGGTCACTCAATCCAAAGCTTTGATTGGAAAAGATTTTTGGATTTTGCTGATTATCATCTGAAAAATTAAACCTTATTAAACAATTAATTAGTTCAATGAACAAAATTTTAATCTTAATTCTATTTTTCTTTCCTTTTATACTTAAAGCGGAATGGTCAAAATTTCGAGGACCAACCGGTGAAGGGATCTGGGATTGTTCCGAATTACCTCTCAAATTAGACAAGCCATCTCGTGTATGGAAAAAGGACATCGGAGGTGGTTATAGCGGCATCACTGTAATTGATAACAAGGTTCTCACGATGGATCGTCCATCAAAAATGAATAAAGAGAGAGTCCTTTGTTTTGATTCCAAAAACGGTGAAATTATATGGTCTCATCAATACGACTCGAACTATTCGGGCCTAAGTTATGATAGTGGCCCTAGGGCATCAGTAACTATTAAAGATGGCAAAGCATTCTCTTTTGGTTCACTGGGACACATTCACTGCCTTGATGTAAGTAATGGTAAGGTTTTATGGAAACATGACAGCAGAGAATCCTTTGGTGCAAAAAGACCAACTTGGGGATTCGCGTCCTCTCCTGCGATTTGGAAGAATTTAATCATTTATCAAATTGGAGGTTCCAGTGGAGGTTATGTAGCACTTGACTCAAACACAGGACAAAGAGTTTGGTCTTCTTCAGATGATCCTGCTGGATACGCAATGCCTGTATTTGTTAAACATGCTGAAGAGGAATTAATGCTAGCTTGGACTCCAGAGAACATTAGAGGAATGATTCCTAACACTGGAGAAGTTCTGTGGTCTGTTCCATATAAAATTAAATATGGTGTTTCCATAGCATTACCGATTTATTATGAAAATATTGTTCTCGTTTGCGGTTACTGGCACGGATCTAAGGCCATCCAGTTAGGGGATGATTTAAGATCTGCTAAGTTACTATGGGAAAACGAAGAAAACATTCGAGGACTAATGGCTCAACCGATTCAAAAAGATGGTTTAGTTTACCTATTGGATAGAACAAATGGGCTCTGCTGCTTTGAAATTAAAACAGGAAAAATATTGTGGGATGATTCTAAAGAACATTCCATTACACCTTCAGGAAGAAACCCACAGGCTACCCTCGTTTGGGCTCGCGATGGAAAACATGATAACCGGGCATTAATATTTAATGCAAATGGTGAATTACTTTCGGTAACGCTTAGTGAAAAAGGTTTCAATATTCATTCAAGAGCACAAATCACAGGAAAAACATGGGCTCATCCGGCATATAGCAAAGGACAAATATTTGCTCGAACTGATGATGAAATTGTTTGCTGGAAACTAAACCCATAAATCTTACAATTTTTTGAGATGCTATCGGCAAAAACAATAATTAGACAATTCTGCTACCTATTCTTCTTGGCCGTTATTTCTTTTTCTCAAGCTAAACACCCAAACATTGTAGTCATCCTTACTGACGATCAGGGTTGGGGCGACTTAAGCATTAACGGAAACAGCGACCTCTCAACTCCGAACATTGATTCATTGGCTAGGGATGGTGCAAGATTTGACCGTTTCTTTGTTTGTCCAGTGTGTTCTCCTACCCGTGCAGAATTCTTAACAGGTAGATATCACGTTAGAGGGGGCGTTTACAGCACATCAACAGGAGGGGAACGCTTAGATTTAGATGAGAAAACGATCGCAGATACATTTAAATCTGCAGGATACAAAACAGGAGCTTTCGGTAAGTGGCATAATGGAATGCAATATCCTTATCACCCAAATGGTCGAGGTTTTGATGAATTTTATGGTTTCTGCTCAGGACATTGGGGCGATTACTTTAGCCCTCCCCTCGAACTCAATGGGCAAATAGTGAAAGGCAATGGGTTTTGTATTGATGACTTTACGGATAAGGCAATCGCTTTTATTGAAGACTCAACAAGAAACAAAAAACCTTTCTTTGCCTATGTACCTTATAATACTCCGCATTCGCCCATGCAGGTTCCCGATAAATGGTGGGATAAGTTNAAGGACAAGNAAATTAAAATGCGAAACCGAGATCCTAGAAGAGAAAATTTGGGTCANTTACGCTGTGCATTAGCAATGTGTGAAAACATTGATTGGAATGTAGGACGAATCCTCAAGAAAATAGATGATCTAAAAGTAAAAGATAATACAATTGTTGTTTTCTTTCATGATAACGGTCCAAATGGCGTGCGTTGGAACGATAGCATGAAAGGACGCAAAGGGTCAACTGATGAAGGAGGCGTTCGCTCCCCTCTACTAATTAGATGGCCAGATCAAATTCCAAGAGGGTCTTTGGTTAATCCAATCGCATCAGCTATGGATTTACTTCCAACTCTTGCGGATTGTGCCAATATTCCTTTGATCACTAAAAAACCTCTAGATGGAAAAAGTTTGAAACCTCTTTTGCTCGATAAAAGTTTAGACTGGCAAGAAAGAACTTTAATTAATTACTGGAAGGGCAAGGTCAGTGCACGCAATCAACGCTACCGACTCGACAGCTTTGGAAAACTTTTTGATATGGTCAAAGATCCAGAGCAACGAATAGACATTAGCAGAACTCAACCGAAAATTGCTAAAAAACTCCTTAATAAGGTATCAGAATGGAAAAAAAATGTTCTTACCGAATTAGGTAAAGACACTAGACCCTTTATAATTGGACACTCAAATTATCGCTGGACTCAAATACCTGCCAGAGATGGTATTACTCATGGTGAAATTAAGCGTTCAGGACGAGCGCCAAATTGTTCTTACTTTGCTAATTGGAAAAGTACTGATGACAAAATTACTTGGGATTGCGAAGTAGCCTCAACAGGCATATACGAAGTTTCAATGCACTATGCCCTTACGAATGGGAATGAGGGAACTGTTCTTCAACTAAGTCACAATAATTCTAACATTAAGCATAAATTCATGACTCCACATGAAGTGCCCGCCAGAGGCCAAGAAAATGATCGCGTTCAACGTAGAGAATCGTACGTCAAAGATTTTAAAGAAATAAAAATTGGGAAAATTAAATTAAATAAGGGTAAAGGTGAGCTTGCCCTACAAGCATTGGAAATACCTGGAGAAGAGTCTATTGAATTTCGTTTACTGATGCTTGAAAAAGTTCAGTAATATCTTATAGCCACTTTTTCCTGTATTCTTTATCTACAAAAGCATCAGCTTCAGGGTGATCTTTTACTTTCATTGCCACCCCATCCCATTCAATAGCTTTTTGCATTTTCAAGGCAACGATACCAGAAAGGCCAATTTCAGTTAGGTGCCCTCCATGATCAAAATCTGCAAAAGTTTTTCCATTTCCTTTACAAGCATCAACCCATTCATGCATGTGCCCCTTTGATCTGGGAATAGATTGAGGAACAACTTTGGATGCATCATGGTTCCCCTCCCCGACGAACTTTTCCTCACCGTTCATTTTTATATAACACTGAGAGTTCCACAAACCTGAAGAGAGCATTCCTTTATCTCCAATAAAAATACAACCCACTCTGGGTAAACTTCCAAAAGTTTTTACAGCTGCCTCTACGGCATAGTCCGGAGGAACATCTTTTCCTCCTCCAGTATAAATATTTAATGCAACATCATGAGAGCGTTTATCATTTTTGGAAAAGTGATATTTTACTGAGCATGACTTTGCAAAAGTTTCAGTACCAAAACCTTCACCAGTGAATGAAATCTTGGATGGATAATCCAAGTGAAGTGATCTAAGGGCTAAATTAAAGGAGTGACAGCAAAAGTCGCCAATGAAACCGTTACCAAAGTCATACCATCCACGCCATTTGACAGGATGATAAAGACCCTCTTTATAAGGGCGAACGGGCGCCGGTCCACACCAAGAATCCCAATTCAACCCATTGGGTATAGCATCAGAGCCAGCAGGCCTAACTCCCCCACTGGGCCAATTATGTTTCGGATGCCAGACATGAATTTCTCTAATCGGGCCGAATACGCCCGCTTCAATTAATTCCATACTCCTTCTCAGGTTCGCTGATGCACTTCCCTGATTTCCCGTTTGGGTAACTACTTTTGAAGCCTTGGATAAGTCTCTTAACTCTCGTGCCTCTTTAATTGTATGTGTGAGGGGTTTTTCACAGTAAACATGCTTTCCTGCGGCCATGGCTGCTTTACAAATTGGCGCATGCCAATGATCAGGTGTGGCTATAACAACGGCATCAAGAGATTTTTCTTTTTCTAATAAGTTTCTGTAATCTTCGTAAGGCTTACAATCTTTGACATGATTTTTATGTCTATTCATTGATTTTTCAATCTGACTACGGTCGACATCACAAAAAGCAGCTACGTGCTGCCCCTGATTAACAAGATTATTAACATGACCTTGAATTTGTCCACCCATACCAATAAAGCCAACCGACAACTTACTAAGTGCACTATTTTCAGCTCCAAATAAGGTTCCTGATTTTACAATGTTAAGTGAGACAGCAGCTCCTGATGTGGCTAACAATTTGCGACGAGTGAGAGTATTTTTGGCCATAACTTATACTAGCATGAAGTTTGAGAATTTGTCTTGTTAATTTAATGCATCTCAATTTCGCAAGTCCCTAGTCCTCCTCTAAAATAATTAAACTGAACATTTGGATGATCAGCTAGAAGTGACATTGGAACAGCAGAATCTGCAATACTTTTGGAAATCATGAGAGCTGTTAATCGTTGACCAAATGGATTATCGTGGGTACCTGCCTGCCATATTGAGACCTTATCAGATTTCCATGTTTGTACAGGACCAACGGTAATGGCTTTTTCAGGTACTAGCGTAATATTACCTCCCCCTGAAGTCCTTGCATTCTGAGCAAGGGTTATTGGATGCAACTCGACAATCCGAGTGCTTAATTTTCTATAATCTTCAGGCGAAGGTGGCTCATCCTTATTCTCTCCATCNCGTCTAGGAGGNTCATTNAAGGCCCAATGCTTNATNTCNCCNTGACCACCCTGCATCACAGCGCACCGAACTCCATNCCANGATTCAATAAAATTTGAAGNATCCGCAGCTGGAAAATGNAGATTCGACTCAGGGATTTTTAATTCATCATCAATTNTNTNAAAACAAAGTTCACGGTCAGCTCTTTCAAAAGAAAGAGGATGNGAGNTGGGAACCTCTTTNCCATCNTCTCCAAGCCATTCATCCATTCCCCAAAAGTGAGCATCCGATAAATTCAACTTTAACTCGTTAACTAATCTTGCAACAAGAGGTAGTTGTTCTGTAGGACCAATGGGTCCACAAATCCCAACAGGATTATCCGAAGTAGCTTCTTTCCAGGAAGAAACATACTCTAATGCCTCAGCAAGATAAAAGTCCGCTAACGTGTCATACATAACAACTCTAAACCCGGGACGAGAAAGTTGTTCAAGATCCTTTGCAGTCAATGATGCAGCGTCACTAATTAGATCATTTTCTAGGGTTGTATAATCCCACCAATCTGGGGCAATAGTACTTAACTTTCTGGCCATTTTTTAGTCGTTTTGAAAATAATTAGGTTCAGAATAATACATGTCTCCAAGGGCATCCTTGAGAGGATTCTGATCCTCTTTACTGAATCCGATATGAAGCCTTCTTCGCCAACCTTCAGCATATTTGAACTTTCCAGAGAGAAGCCCCATCTGCTCTGACATTTCATCCATGGAACTGAGGTATGAATTCATTCCTTGGCTTACCTCTAACCAAGAATGTTGACTTTGATGCTCCGCCAAAGCAGAACGCTTCGTATNAATAACAGAAGTAATATCCACATATGCTTCCGGAATTACTTTCTTTCTGTAACTATCAACTAGACCATGAGGCATTGCATGGTAGAGACTGACATTATGACCTACTAAATGAGAAGTCTTTGGTTCCGTTTTAAANTTTGGCATTCCATGAGAGAATGCAGCTGTAACTGCAAGCCTAGCTGTCTCCATATGATCAATCATATAATCATCAGTCGAATGAGTCAGGACGACATCAGGCTCAACAGTTCGAATTATCGATGCGAGTTGTCTTAACAAATCAACTGAGTATACAATTTCTAAATCATCACAAATNGAAGGATGAAACCTTGCTCCCAACAGGTAAGCAGCTTTCATANCCTCTTCCTTGCGGGTTTTACGAGTCACCGTAGAATTCATTTCAAGTGATCCACAGTTACCACTAGAAATATTCATATAATGCAAATCCCAACCTCTTGCGGCAAGCTGAAGCATTGTCCCAGCGAATAGAAATTCGATATCATCCGGGTGAGCCACTATGGCAATTACACTAGGCACCTGAAAACTCCGAAAGTTTAACTGATCTGCCCAGTTCAACAGATTTATCTGCNGCAAAAATAACCTCAAAGCTTTTATATACATCAGTGAGAG
Organism: Verrucomicrobiales bacterium; assembly: GCA_002705125.1. Taxonomy (GTDB): domain Bacteria; phylum Verrucomicrobiota; class Verrucomicrobiia; order Verrucomicrobiales; family DEV007; genus EC70. The sequence goes on from PAHQ01000016.1 coordinate 47,823, forward strand.
AGGTCATTGGCATTTCTTTTCCNTCAGCAATAGAATCAAAGAAGGCCTGGAACTGAGTAGTATATGGATGATCACTAACGTCTCCAGAGTCTAGCATTTTCATAGATAACTGACTCCATTCAGTTTTATCAGTAGAAAGTTTTTCAGAGTGAAATTTATCATCAAGGATACTGCCCTCAGAACCAATTAGATGCGTATGGAAATAGTAAGGTTGCAGACAATCGATACATGAAGCAGCCTTGCCAACACGACCATCAGTAAACTTTATAATAGTTGTNGTTGTAGTGGGATATTCATAACCTGAGAAAATCTCACTTTTGGATGAAGAAGCGTAAGAACTGACTTCCTCAACATCACCGTCCATGCAAAGCAATAAAGCATCTAATGCATGACAGCCAGCTGAAAGCAAACTACTGGCTCCATTTTCTTTGGTTGTATTCCATCGAAACTGGCCATACCAAGGCCCAATGCCATGGTAATAATCTACTTCTCCATAGTGAATTGATCCTATAAGCCCCTCATCAATAGCAGCTTTAGTCGCCAAGAATTGACTGGAATACCGACATTCGAAACAGATACAAGTTTTTACTTTGTTTTCATCCACTACAGACCGAATCTCAGCACAGTCCTCGATAGATAATGCTAGAGGCTTTTCAATAATTAGGTGCTTACCCGCTTTAGCACAGGCTATCACATGATCCTTATGTTGAGCAGGATAACTGCAAATAGAAATGACATCTAAAATCTCAGAGTCAATCATCGAATCCAAATTCTGATAAGACTTAATTGAAGAGCCGTGCCTTTGGCTTAATGCATTATCGTCCTGAGAACGAGATGAGTAGATGGCGGAAACTTCAACACCTTCAATGGAGTTCAGCGCATCAATGTGGGCGCCGGCGACCCAACCATAACCAACGATTCCAACTTTCATTTGATAATTCTATCAAATCTAAGCCTTGAGGAAAAGCCATTTATCTAAATATCAAAAACGATGACTTTATATTATTTTTTCTTTTTTGGAGGCATGAAGCTTCCAGCTCCAGGAGTAAAATCCCAAGGAAATGTTTTTTCTCCTAGTTTATCAAGAAAAGCACCACTTGAAAAAGCAATGAAAAAATTATTATCTCCGGGCTCATGTCGGGTCTTTGCATATAGTTTCTTCATTGTNTCTAAAACTGGATTAGCTTTAGATCCCAATAACTCAATTGCTCGACAAGCTTGTAAAGCCACCGCCCAATCAGAATGTTCAAGATCTTTAACTAGTCTATCAAGAGCAGCTTTTCTTTTGTTTGGAAAAAAAGCTAACCAACCAGCAATTTCTATTCTTACAGAGGGCTCAACATCGTGAATCCACTCAGAAACTTTTTGATGAATTTTTTTATCATTAAAATGACCACTCCTGAGAGAAATGGCTGCCCAATATCTCTCATTAACATTACCATTTTTAAGAAGATCCAAAAGGTCTTCAGAACTAGAAGTACCTACTTTGTCTGCCGCTTTCCATGCTCTAGCAAGATCTGGAGAATGTTTTGCCCGCCCTAGTAAGACATCTCTCATAGGTTTATTCTCATTATTAATCCAACGACGCATCTCACTTTCTGGAAACGCTCCCAAATCTCCAACTTCATTACGATGCTCAACTAATTCAAATCGTAATGAATCCAATGCTTTCTTAGCATCAACTGACAACTTTCCTGGCAGAAGATTACGGATATTATTCGGATCTTCCGCACAATCATAAAGCTCTTCAATCGGTCTAACAGGGCCAGCATAATGCCTCTGAGCAGCACTTGAAGCATTAGGATCTTCATTAAATACTCGTGATATTTCATGTCGTATTTTACCAAGATCAGAGAAAACAGAAGGCTGGTTCCATGATAAGTGAGGATGATAATTTCGAATGTATAACCATCTTTTATTTCTGACCGATCTTGAACAATCAAATACTTCATCAACTCTATCTCTATTACCAAAAACAAATTCTCTTTCCTCAGAGGAACCAGCACCAATAAAAGAAGTGCCTTGCATATATTTTGGTGATTCTAAACCAACTAATCCAAGAACTGATGGGGCAAAGTCAACGAAACTAACTAACCTGTCTGTTGCTAACCCTGGAATAGTTGGGCGCAAATGTTTCCATTTCTCAGGAACATGTATCAACATGGCAACTTTCATACCACTATCATGTAACAACCTCTTATGACGGGGCATCCCAGAACCATGATCAGAAAAGAAAAAAACAATGGTATTATCTGCTAATCCATCTTCACGTAATTGGCTCATAATTTCTCCTACACGTTGATCCATTACAGTGACACAATCATAATACCTACTAATAGTTTTTCTAATAAGAGGAGTGTCAGGATAATAGTCTGGGACTGGAGCTTTTTTTGGATCATGAATATCTGAAGTCGCCAATTTGGATTGCACATGTTTCTTGAAAACAGAATATGGCCAAACCATCGAACGAGACTGATGACTAGTCATAATATTAAAGACAGCAAAGAACGGCTGTTCTTCCTTACGCTTAGAACTACGCCAGTGGGCTTTAGGACTAGACTCATTCCACGATTCTTGAATCAATCGTGGCGCATCACTAGTGTTATAGTCTGTTTTAACATTATTAGTTGTAAAGTAACCTAATTCTCTCATATAGGCTGGGAACCCCTTAACTCCTATTGGCAATGGAAACCCAGACCTCATCTGATGAGTACCCGTCGAAACATTATGCATTCCCGTAATAAGAACAGACCTTGAGGGAGAACAGACAGGAGAAGCTGCAAAAGCATTAGAGTATCTCGTTGAAGACTTAGCCAAATCATCAATGTTTGGAGTAATCGCATAATCATCTCCATAGCATCCAAGAGTTGGACTCATGTCCTCAGCCGTTATCCATAATATATTTGGCTTCTGTTGAATCTTTTGAGTTATTTTTTTTTTATCAACCTCACGTGCCCTTATATTTCTAAATCGTACAACCCCTCCTTTTCCGTGATGCTGAATACCAAAAAATCCCTTCAGGATTTTTCCATGTTTAATATCTGAAACAGGCTTTCCGTTCAACCATGTTTGAATCCTAGATCCAACAGCTTTCACTCTAAAATGATTCCAATCACCTTTATTAAAATTACCTTTTATTTTATCCAGAAAATCTTTGCTCTGTCCTTTTCCTGGATATAACCATCCACCATTTCCAATTCCGTAAATGCCACCTGGCATTTTTCTATCAATCTCACACTGATAGCCTTTAGGTCGGCCTTTTTTACCAATACAGCGAAAAGCCAATCCAGAGTTGAAACCTTCGTACTCCGGCATGAGAACTTCTATTTCTACCTCAAAATCACTCATTTGAAGATCGGTAGTAACCCAACAATTCGTTTTACTTAGAAGGTGTAATTCCTCATTCTTAGCTTCAAAAGAAACAACCTCAGAGCGAGGATTCCAACCCTCAGTGGTCTTGCCATCAAAAAGTTCAACCCAATCGCCTGAAGAGTAAATTATCAAAACGAATTGAAAATATAAAATAGTGAGTAATCTAAAAGACTTCATATGTAATTTATCAAGGTATGTGGAAAATTTCTTGTGAAAAACTTTGCTGAAAAACTTAGCGAACTTGATTTTCGGTTCCAAGTAAATCATTTAAAGCTCTGTTAGCCACTCTTATAATGTATTTATTAGGCTGGCGAATTTTTAACACTTTTTTTAGGTCATCTACCAATGGACGGGCATCCTCACCCATCTCATCAATAACGATCGCAGTCGCTAAACGACCCCATTGATGAGGTGATTTTAATTCATTTTTCAATAGGCCTAAAGCCGAATCTATTTCACCAAACTTAGCCACAGCTCTTGCCGCCGCTATTCTGACACTTGGGGAATCATCTTTCATTGCATCAATGGAAATTTTTTTGGCAACCTCACCTGCATTTTTTCCTATATTACCTATACCAGTCATAGCCCAATAACGAATCACAGGATCATTACTATTAGATGCCCTTATTAGATCATCTAATGCTGAAATACCTTCTGAAGCTTTAGTTGCAACACTAACTAACTGCTGAATATGGTTTGAATCGGATTCCTTACCATTCATTATTTCAAACCTTGAACCTGATTGTTTTTCTTGAATTTCGATTTCTGCTTCTGGAATTAGGCCAATATCTCCAATAGTGGATTGCCAATTCGACATAACATTTCTCATTAGCTTGATTTTAGATAAATATTTGGAATCGGATGCTAAATTATTTATTTCATGGGGATCTACTTTTATATCATAAAGCTCCTCGACTGGCTTTTCACTAGAAGAAAACAATTTGCCTGCGACAGTGAGGCTGGATTCATTCTCTGCTCTTCTAATCTCCCTCATGGTTGCACCTTTTTCTGGTGTGTTCATATACTGATAATACGGTTTAAGGGGTTCAAAATTTCTAATATAACGGAACCGACCATCAAAAACTGCACGAATTATATCATATCTTTCATCCATTCTATCCCTAGCGCCAAACACGTATTTTCTTGGGGCAGAGAGATTCTTACCAAGAAATGCTCTTCCCTGTAAATTATCATGAACCTTAATTCCTGCGAGGTTTAAAACTGTCGGTCCAAAGTCGATGGAGCTTACTAATTGATGATCTACTTTACCAGCTAACTGACCTGGAATCCTAACAATGAGTGGCACGTGAGTTCCAGAATGATATAACCAACGCTTAGCACGAGGAAGACCAACGCCGTGATCAGACCAGAAGAAAATTATCGTCTCTTCATAAAGACCCTGATCTTTAATTTCTTTAATAAGACTTCCTGCCCATGAATCCATTGCAGTAATCAGCTCATAATTTCTTTTCCAATCTTCTCTAACGGCAGGCGTATCAGGGGAATAAGGGGGGAATGTGGAGATCTTATTAGGATCCTGTCGTTCTTTAGCCGTGAGATTGGCAGTGACTGATTTATACTTGCTTTCAGAAGCAATACCACTCTCATGACATCCTGTATAATTAAAAACCGCGAAGAACGGCTGATCTTTCTTTCTGTTTTTCCAATGAGCTCTTGAGCCGCTCTGATCCCATATTTCATTGGTAGATGGTTTTGAAAATTGATAATCGGTTTTTGAATTATTGGTACAGTAATAACCCGATTCCTTAAGAGCTTTAGGGAATGGCTTTAGCCAACTAGGAAGTAGTGAATTACACCTCATATGGTGGGTGCCAATACTGTTTTGATACATTCCTGTAATTATTCCACTACGACAAGGAGCACAAACTCCAGCCGTTGTGTAAGCATTAGTATACCGAGTGCCTTGGCTCGCAAGTCGATCAATGTTTGGAGTAATGGCATGCGGGTCCCCATAACATCCAAATTGTGGGCCAATGTCCTCGGCGGAAATCCAAAGTATATTTGGCCTTGCTAATAAATTTTGGAAAACACAAAATAATATGAGAAAAAAAACAGCAATAACTTTTTTCATTATAAGGAGTATAAGGTTGAATTTTCAGAGAAGATATTGAGCGACAATTCGTCGAAATTCAGATCATTATTAGGCATAAATTAATTTTAAAGAAGTTATTAAATCACATTATTAAAAGACTAGAATCCAGTTATTGGTGACTGTCGTAAAATATAATCATTATTAAGGTGAGAAAATACAAAACTATAATGTGGTTTAGACAGGATCTACGGATCACTGACAACCCTGCTCTCAATGAAGCGTGTAAAAAAGGTGAAGTACTACCTATTTATATACATGACAATCACAATAATGGAGAGAAGAAAATTGGTAGCGCATCCAAATGGTGGCTTCATCAATCCCTAAATTCGCTTAATAAAAGCTTAGACGGAAAGTTAATTACAGTGGCTGGAAACCCACTCGAGATATTACCACAAATTATATCCAAATCCGAAGTTCAACAGGTCAACTGGAATAGAAATTATGAGCCTTGGCAAATTAATAGAGATAAAATACTAAAATCCAATCTTGAGAAATCAGGAGTAAACATTCTTACCTTNAATGGATCCTTACTTTGGGAACCTTGGACCATACTCAATCAATCTGGGCTCCCGTATAAGGTCTTCACTCCATTTTATCGCAAGGGTTGTTTAAACGCCGATTCACCAAGGACTCCAATCCAAAAACCTAACGAAATGAAATTCACAAACTTGAAAGATGTGAATCAAGGAATAGACTCTCTCAAACTCATGCCCAAAGTAAATTGGCACGGCAGCATGGAGAAATCTTGGNAGCCNGGAGAAGGCGGGGCCTCCAAAAATCTTAACAGCTTCTTGAAGGATCACGTTCAAAATTACAAAGTCGGCAGAGACTTTCCAGGCGNTAAGGGAACTTCAAGATTAAGCCCTCATCTACACTTCGGTGAGATTTCACCAAATCAAGTGTGGCATGCTGCCTTATCAAATCAAAACATCGAAAAGATAGGTAAAGATTTATATCACTACCTAAGTGAATTGGGATGGAGAGAATTTAGTTATTATTTGCTTTATCACTTTCCACACATCACTGACAGAAATTTTAATGAGAAATTTGATAAATATCCGTGGTCAAGCGGAGGGTCAAAATATAAGGCATGGAAAAAAGGTTTAACAGGTGTGCCAATAGTGGATGCGGGTATGAGAGAACTTTGGCAGACAGGTTACATTCACAACCGAGTTAGAATGATAGTTGGATCTTACCTAGTTAAAAACCTTAACATCGACTGGCGAGATGGGGAATCTTGGTTTTGGGATTGTCTAGTGGATGCTGACCTCGCAGCTAACTGTGCTAGCTGGCAATGGGTCGCTGGTTCAGGGGCTGACGCCGCTCCTTTTTTCAGAATATTTAACCCAGTACTTCAGGGTGAAAAGTTCGACATCAATGGAGATTACGTCAAAAAGTATTGCCCTGAACTATCNAAAGTTCCTAAAGAATATTTACATAAACCTTGGGAGGCATCTTCTGAAACACTCTTAGAATCGGGTGTCGAGCTCGGAAATAATTACCCAAAGCCTATTGTGGACTTGCGGAAATCTCGGGCAGAGGCCCTAGAGCTTTATAAGCATGTGAAAGGTGCTCCGTAATAAAATTGTATAAATTACAAAATAGAGAGAAATTTTTCAGCATTTTCTAAATGCGTATTTTTCTTTTCAGCATTCATTTTTATTGCCATAGCNCACATCATTGACCATCTGGGATTTTTGGAGAGTTGATCACAATGANTCAAAATCCATCGCCAGTAAAGTCCATCCCATACCTNACACCAATCACCAGATTTGAAATTACTCATCTTTTTAACGTATGAAGATCCACTAAAATATGGTTTAGTTGTTATTAATCCTCCATCGGCATTTTGACTCATTGCATAGACATTTGGAACCATCACCCAGTCATAACTNTCGACAAACATTTCCATAAACCATTGATAAATTTCGTCAGGATCAAACTCGCAGAGAAACATAAACCCACCTAAAATCATTAATCTTTCTATGTGGTGACAATAACCGGTGTTTATAACCCGATGAATGACATCATCAATGGGGTCTATTCCAGTGGTTCCGGTGTAAAATGATTGTGGAATTTTCCTATGATGATTCCAATGATTGGTAGTTCTCATTTTACCTCCGAGATCTACATAGGTTGCATGCATAAATTCTCGCCAGCCTATTATCTGCCTGAAAAAACCTTCAACAGAATTAATTGGAACATCATTTTCTTTAGCNTTNTTTTTGGCNGCTTCAATGACCTGNTTNGGNGTAATTAGTCCAACGTTNAGAACAGGNGTTAANACACTATGCCACAACCAATTTTCACCGNTGAGAATTGCATCTTCATAATCACCNAAAAGACTAAATCGATTATTCAAAAAATCNTCNAACCACCTCTTTGCTGAAGAATGTGTCGTGGGATAAATTAAATNATCTANATTTCCAATATTCGTTGGATANTTTTCCTGNACATATTTNACCGCTTCTTNATCAATATGACTTCTTTNNAATTGCATTAGNCGAGGAACTGAAGAAACCAAATTTTTGGGAACTTTTTTNCGATTATCCTCATCGTAGCTCCACTTTCCACCTAAAGGCTGGTCTCCCTCCATTAATAGATTCAATCTCCTTCTTTGGAATTTGTAGAAATCAGCCATGAACCACCTTTTTTTACCATTACGATAAATGGTGTTTTCCTCATCACTGTTCAGGAACATCGGTGATGGAAGAATTTCCAACTTNAATGATAATTTTAGTGCGTGATTAGATAGCCTTCGGTTTAATTCATAGTCGTGAGTTTCAGTTGTGATAAGATTTGAATTTTTTTCACTTTTTAATTTTGTTAATGCATCCAACAAATTATCAGCATTTTCACTGTGCTCTTCGTAGACGACCTCAAAACCCTTTTCTTGCAACCACGAAGCATAGTTTTTCATACTAGATCGATGAAACCAGAGCTTCTGTTTATGAAAATTATTTTGATATTCGTAATCACCAAAAAAGAGAGAATCTTCAATAAGAATTATCTTTTTAATTCCCAATTTTAAGGCTGGGTGATTTTTGAATAATTGATTCGGGAAAATAATTAAAACTGATGGCTCTGTCATAGGTTTATTAACTTTGCAAATTACATGTACGACTGATTGATATAATTTAGCCTTCTTGCTTGTAGAGATCTTAGAACATATGTAACAACATTATAAAACGTCAGTATTTCAAAAGGGATCCCTCAAATCTTGCTTTTTGAAATTTTAAAGACCTTTGTAATCAAATCAGCTAAGAGAATAAAAAATGAATCACGGTCTGGGTTGACTGAAAATAGAGCATCGTACTAATCTATTATTTTAATAAAAGCATGAACCGACTAGCACTTACACTCACCCTAATAAGCTCTATTCATCTTGGAGAATTACACTCGCAACCAAAACTAAGAGTCGGGCATGCTCAAAAACCAGATCAAGCTGCCGCTGAATTAAAGTCGAATCGTAAAAAAATAAAAGACTTAGATAGCTGGAAGAAAAGAAAAGCAATTCTACTAAAAGGAATTTTAAAAGGTGCAAAACTTAGTCAAATTCCAGAAAGAAAATCGCTAAATCCTATTTATGTTAAGAAGCAAATTCATAAAGGCTACTCAACTGAGAACGTTGCCATCGAAAGTTGGCCAGGACATTTTGTTACCGGAACTCTTTATAAGCCATTAGACTTTAAAGGTGAACTTGCAGGAATCTTATGCCCTCATGGTCATGGAGGTCGATTCAATGCTGCCAGACAAACTCGCTGTGCAGTTTTAGCAAAGATGGGCTCAGTTGTTTTTCAATACGACATGGTTGGATACGGAGACTCTAAAGAAGTAGGCTGGGATCACCGGCGGACACCGGAAATACTCAGACTCCAAACTTGGAATAGTATGCGAGCTTTGGATTTCATTTTAAGCTTACCTAAAGTTGACTCTCAAAGAATAGGGATGACCGGTTGCTCAGGTGGCGGAACCCAAACCTTTATTCTCTCAGCCCTAGATGAAAGAGTAAAAGTATCAGTGCCAGTTTGTCAGGTATCAGCACATTTTTTTGGTGGTTGCGCTTGTGAAAGTGGAATGCCTATTCACTGGAGTTCATTTCATAAAACAAATAATGCGGAGATTGCTGCTCTTGCTGCACCAAGACCTCAACTTATCATTTCTAATGGAAAGGATTGGACACTAATGACCCCGAAAACAGAATACCCCTATGTTAAATATGTTTATGATTTATATGGAGCAGGAAGTGATGTCGAAAATTCTCACTTTAAAAGTGAGGGTCATGACTATGGCTTATCCAAAAGAATGGCGGCTTATCCCTTTTTGGCAAAACATCTCAACCTGGACTTAAATCTTGTTAAAAACGAGGAAGGTAAAATTGATGAGTCGTTTGTTAGCGTACAAACGCAGGAGCAAATGATGGTATTTAACGGGAAATACCCTAAAAATGCCGTTTCTCCAAATACTCCATTACCTTAATTAGTCCATGACGGTAATTCCCCGTCACCTGTCTTCTCTCCACCAAGCATCCAAGATAAATTGAATGTGGCAACAGCTGATCCTCCTTTTGGTCCTCCCTCAAAATGATGGTAAATCATTCCTTCAGTCTTCGTGCCAGGCCTTCCAGATGTAAGAGACGAGTATGCATGATTACCAGCGAACACCAACCGCTTAATAGGCCACGACTTACCACCGTCAAAACTAGCCCAAACAGTACCTTGCTTGCGTCCACCTTCACTATCACAATTACTGTAAACTAGTATATCTTTTCCACTAATAGCAAGTCGAGTAAGCCCTGCCATACAACCATAATTAGTATTTTGAGGACCATCAGGAAGGATCTTACAAAATTTTAGATCAGTCCAAGTTTTACCTCCATCAGTACTTGTTGCTGTCCATCTTCTTTTTGGATCCGCTCCCTCCTCGGCCCAATGTCTTCTCGTGTTATAATAGATTGTCCCATCACTCAATTCAGCAACCGTAGCTTCACCAGTTCCATTAGCTGGAAAAGGGTCACTAGTTTCCCATGTTTTACCCCCATCGTCACTGTAAATGGCATTAGTATAATGTTTTGGCCAAAGACTTCTGTCATTCTTTCCGGCGTACCAACGAGTCGGCCTGATCATTCTTCCTTTAAACTTACCATGCCTCAATGTGATCCCATGTTCATTCATATGCATGGAAGGGTCATTGCCATTTGAGTCGGGCTTAATTTTGACATCAGCTTTATTCCATGTTTTGCCGTCATCTTCGCTCTTATATACTGTAATTGGCGCGGGCGGGTGACTTTCTTCGATAAAAGCAAAAATATCTCCATTAGTCTCATTAACTGTAAGCCCTCCAGGTTGAAATCCAGGTTTAGCAATGACAATTTCTGGTCCCCAAGTCTTTCCACCATCTTCACTTCGCTTAGCTCTAACATGGCTAGCGCCCCAAGTTGCCAAAACTGTTCCCTCCATTGTTACGACAATATTTCCAAATCTTTCTCTCTCGAATACGGGTTGTATTTCAAGCTTAGGTTTTCCAAGGAAAGGCTCAAGCTTTCCTTCTATTTTTGTTTCTGCAGATGAATTGAAACTCAATGCCGTAAGATAAATGAGAGAAAGTATTAATTTTTGCATATTTATAATTTAAAGGATTAATCAATGTAATGAGAAGTGTAAAAAAAGATTTTTTCTATATCCATTGCATTCAGGCCTGGGAAAAACTTAAATAACTAGTGATGGTATTTTATAAATTAATCGTATCTCTATTTTTTTGCTCTCAAATCTTGATATCTCTTGGCTCTGATACAACACAGCCTTGGAAACGACACACAATCGACAAAAGCTCGATTGGAGCTGACGGAATAAGAATGCTAGACGTTAATAAGGATGGATTAAATGACATCGCTACAGGCTGGGAAGAAGGAGGAATCATTAGAGTTTACCTACATCCTGGAAAAGCTAAGGCGAAAGAGCTTTGGCCAAAAGTTACAGTCGGAAAGGTTAAGTCTCCTGAGGATGCCGTGTTCGCTGATCTCGATAATGATGGTGCTGTAGATGTAATCAGTTCTTGTGAAGGAAATAACCAGAAAATGTTTATTCACTGGGCGCCAAAAATAAAAAAACAATATCTCTCTGACGCAACCTGGATCACTAACGTAATACCAATAACTAATAATAAGCAGTCGTGGATGTATGCCCTTCCAATGGAAATTGATGAAGAAAACGGAATAGATTTAGTAATTAGCTCAAAAGGAAAAGGAGCTTCTGTCAGTTGGCTTCAGTCACCTCAAAATTCAAGAAATATTTCTGAATGGAGATTATACAAATTGCAGGACGCAGGTTGGATTATGTCTTTAATAGATATCGACATGGACAATGATGGTGACAAAGATATTCTTGTCAGCGATCGACGAGGACCTAAAAGAGGAGTCTACTGGCTTGAACGACCTATCAGAAAAAAAGTCACTAATTCAAAATTTTGGAAAAGACACCTAATAGGAGGTGAGAAGAGAGAAATTTTATTTATAAGCACAGGCGATCTTGATAAAGACAAGAAGATTGATGTCATAGCCATCGATAAGAAGTCCATTATCTGGTTCAAAAAAGAATCAAACTCTTGGAAAGAGATTATTATACCACTGCCTGAAGGTGTTGGTACCGGAAAAAGCACTGCAATCTGTGATGTTAACGGTGACAAAAAAAACGACATTGTTTTTAGCTGTGAAAATTCCAAGGGAAAACTTTCTGGAATGCGTTGGTTGTCATGGAATAAATCCCCACATTCAGGTTCTTGGACTCATAACGAAATCGGAGGCCCCTTGGGTCATAAGTATGATAGAGTGGTGATGTATGATGTGGATGGTGACGGAGACCTAGACGCTTTATGCTGTGAAGAAGTCGACCAGCTAGGGGTTTTTTGGTATGAGAATCCACATCTGAATTAAAGTCCTAAGTCGAAATATTATTTAAATTGAATGCTATTAGCCCAGTCGAATATCTTAACATTTATTATGCTAATTATTTAATTGTTAGGCCTTCGAATATGATTTCTATTGAATAATCATATCACTATCATAAAATTTTTATTAATCTTAAGAATTTTAGATGTCATGACTGAACCAATAATCTCAGAGTTTAATAAATTTCTTAGACTCTTTGACGGTTTACACTTGTGGGCTTTATTTATTTCAATTGGTTTCATTATTCTCATTCCATTGGTTGGAAGAAAGCTGCCAGAAAATAAAAAATATATCGGTGTATGGGTTTTAGTATCGTTTACAATAATCCAGGAGATTTTTGATTACTATAACCGCACGAGTTTTAGGGAACTTAATCTAGCTAGAGATCTCCCCTTAAACATATGCAGCTATAGCTTGATCATTGCGTTAGCATCACTAATAACTCGCAATAAATTTTGCTTCGAATTTTCGTATTTCATTGGTGTGACCGCGGGGCTCCAATCATTATTAACACCGGGCATTTCTTACATTTATAATCAAACTGAATACATTCTTTTCTTCATGCACCACTCCCTAATGGTAATTTTACCATTATGGAATGTCTTTGTAGATGGAATAACAACATCTAAATATGCAATTTTCAGAACAATGCTTTTTTTAAACCTCATGGTTATACCAGTCGGTGTAATCAACTGGCTCACCCAATCTAATTATATGTATGTCTGTGAAAAACCCGTTAATGACAGTCCTTTTATTGTAGGAGATTGGCCATGGTATATGCTAGGTCTTCAGATGGCAGGCATTATAATGATGTTGATTGCAGCCATACCAATGATTATAGCCAACAAGGCTAGAGCTCTTAAAAAATTAAAAGAATTATAAATAAAGAGCATCTGAATAGTTATCTCTTTATTTTACCAGTGAGATCAAAATTTATTCTATTATCAAATCCAACATTGGGAACCCAATTGAAATTTACGCCTTTTTCTTCAAATTTAAATTTCATAGAAAAATTGAATGGTGTTTCAGTAGCACATACTTTGACATTCAGAATGTTTGAATTCTCCCAACCATACACTGCTGCCAAAGATTCATTTTTTAAATCCATCATCAACCCGTTGGGGAAATCAGAACGGGTTCTTGTCCAGAATTTATAACCTGCAGAAAATTCAATTTTTTTACCATCTCCTGTTAATGAAATCTTTAATGGTTGCTTATATGAAGCCTGGCTTATCTTTAATGAATTGAAACCTAGTGGATTTGAATTCAAAGTATAACTAGTATTAACATAAGATTCCTCTGAGACCGTTGTTGAATTTCCTGCGACACCGTCAATCGCTAAATTTTTCAAAGTCTTATTCAATGAAGAATGTTGATTACTTTTTATTTTATTAGGAAAGGTATAACAAGCAGGCAAAAATTTATCCCATACAAGATTTAATATGCTAGCCATATCATTTTCACCACTGGTAATTGCTATCACTGCATTCAACCTCGGCATGACAACACAAAATTGACCGAAGGCTCCATCTCCTCGATACGAATCAAATTTACAGCGCCAAAATTGAAATCCATAACCCTGATTCCAATCACTATCAGGATTACTTCCATTGGAAACTTGCTTCGATGTGGCCATGTCCACCCAATCCTCATTTATAATAATCTTATTACCCCAACGCCCTTTCTGAAGGTATAATTGTCCAACCTTGGCAATGTCTTCAGTTCTAAGCCTTAGACCATATCCACCAAGTGAAATACCTTGATAGTTATCCCTCCAATAGGGATTTGAAATTCCCAGCGGTTCAAATAAGCGAGATTGAAGATATCTTAAAACCTTCTGACCAGTCACTTTTTGAATAAGTGCAGATTGTACAAACGTCGCCGAAGTATTATATTTAAAATGGGTTCCAGGCTGGTGTTCCACTTTGGTTTCAAAAAATGAACGAACTGAAATTTCATTCGCACTGATGGGAGGTTCGCTTTGATGCCCTGTAGTCATCGTTAATAAATCACGCACACGCATCGCTTTTAAATTATAGGGAGAATTATCTGGAAGGTCGTTTGGAAAATATTCAGCTACGGTGTCGTTAATCGATAAAAGATTCTCTTCTGCCGCCATTCCTACTGCTGTGGAGGTAAAAATTTTACTTAAAGAAAAAAGCATATGGTTGTCCTCTTCCCGATATGGCGACCACCATCCTTCACAAATCACCTTACCATTGCGTAAGATCATAACACTATGAATTCCTTTAAATTTAGAATCCAAGGAATTAATAAAATCCTCTAAGATAACTTCATCAACATTCTGAGAAGATGCACTACTGCGCGGTAAATGATGAGAATTAGTTTTGTTATCTTGAGAAAAAATTTGGCTCGATAAACAAATCCACAATAAAGAAATCAAAAATTTACTAAAGTAGTCTAAATAATTAAGATTTGTTCTCATAATAATATATCCAAAGTCAAGAATGCTATAATGGACTTGAGTATTTTATCCAATTTATTCATTATCGCATTTCGTCTTTTTAAAGACGAAATTTTAATATTAATTTGATTTTAATAAAGATGTCCCAACTTCAGCAACAAGACATTGAGTCCTACAATGAGGAAGGATATTTTTTTGAACGCGAACTTTTCAATTCTGAAGAAATAAACTTACTCGCTGAGACTGCTCGTAACGACCACGCAATGGATAAGGCTTCTTCTAAAATGGATGACGGAGAGGGAAATGATGTAAGGCTATCGCTTTGGAATCATCCAGGGAATGGAATCTATGGGATGATTGCACGATCTGAAAGAGTTGTTAACAGAGTGGAGCAATTACTTGCAGATGAAGCTTACCATTACCACTCCAAAATGATTCTTAAAGATGCTAAGGTTGGCGGTGCTTGGGCTTGGCATCAAGACTACGGCTATTGGTACCAAAATGGACTTTTGTTCCCAAATCTATGCAGCGTCATGATTGCTGTTGATAATGCAACTGAAGAAAACGGCTGCCTACAAGTCCTCAAAGGCTCACACAAAATGGGTCGAATTAATCACATTCTTTCAGGAGACCAAGCAGGAGCTGATTTAGAATATGTTGAAAAGGCTAAAGAGAGATTAGAAACGGTCCAATGTGAAATGAATGCAGGTGATGCATTATTTTTTCATCCTAATACACTTCACTGCTCTGCGGCAAATCTTTCTGATAAAGCAAGATGGGCTCTCATTTGTTGTTACAACGCTAAATCAAATAACCCATTTAAAGAATCTCATCATCCATCATACACAAAGCTCGAAAAAGTTTCTGATGATCAGGTTGTCTCTGTCGGCAGAGATGACGCAAAGCGATCGAATGTTGAATTTGCAAATCTTGTATCGGATGACAAAAGCGCCAAAAGCTTAAAAAACGATTAAAAAAATAATATTATGAAACTTGGAATTATTAATAGCGCCTTTGATCAGGCCGGCGTTGACACAAAGACCGGACTAGAACACATATCTAGGATTGGTTTCGATGCTGTCGACATTTTCACTGAAGCAATGACCATCAGCGAAGATGAGGTCAACCTTATCAAAAATACCTGTCAGCAAAACAATCTACCTATTACGTCGACGGTGGTAGTTTCTGCTGGCCTCATCGATTTTAATGACCCTGTGAGGGAATACCATATTGATAGGGCTAAAAAATTTCTGGACCTTGCAAAAACATTTGATTCAAAAAATTTATTACTCGTTCTTGGAGAATATATCTGGCAAAGAGAAGTCATACCACCCGAAGCTCAGTGGGAATGGGGTGTAAATGGGGTTAAAGAATTAGGGCAATATGCTGGTGAGTTAGGTTTAGAGATAGCATTAGAATTAGAGCCTTTCAGACTAAGTCTTCTTAACAGCATACCAGAAATGGTTCGCTTTATAGACGACTGCTCAATGCCAAACGTAAAAGCTAATATCGATGTAAGCCATCTTGTACTGGCAGACACTTCCCCTTCAGAGCTTGAAAAATTGAAAGGCAAAGCCACTCACGTTCATATAAGTGACTGTGATGGCAAGGTTCACGGTGACCTTCCTCCTGGCAGGGGTGTCGTTAAATTTGCTCCTTACCTACAAGCAATTAAAGAACTCGATTTTGAAGGCACTGTTTCCATAGAGCTTGAATACTCCCCAGATCCTTCGAAAATTGTCGAATGGGTCGAAGAAGCTTACAACTCCACAAATGAAATAATGCAGCAAGTAGGACTGCGCAACTAGTCTCACAAATATAAAAATGAAAATGTACAAATTATTATCACTATTTCTATTTATGGTTTTGTCGCTGACTCACTCATATGCACAAATACCAACTCCTTATCTTTACTATGATTTTGAGGATGCAGCTGGAACGATATCTGTAATTGACTCGAGCGGCAACGAGCGTGAAGGAACAGTCAATGGGGCTGTTGATTTTGGATCTGAAGGAGCGCCTCAAGGATCTACACCTGGTGCAGGGGCTCAGTTCTCATCTGGATATATTAATGTAGAAAGCTCAGATGCTCCCACGGATTTTGGTAACAGAGATCAAGGAATAGCAGCAAGCTACACTATGGCCTGTTGGGTCAAACCTGATCAAGCAGCCTTCTCCGGAGATGCTTTTATATTTGGCCAAGGAAACCAGGGAATCCATCACGGATTCAGAGGCGGTAATACTTACCATGCTCACTGGGGGTCAGACTTTAGTGGGACACTTCCCTTAAACCCAGACGAATGGGCCCACTTAACTTTCACCTATGACTCTGATTTGGGTCGAGGTGCTATCTATGTTAATGGAGAATTCGACTCTGAAAAAACAGATCAAACTGGACCTAATGGAGGGGGCTCAATAATCATTGGTGGTCGTAATGGAGGCGTACAAAATTTTCAAGGCATCATAGACGATTTAGCCATTTGGCAAGTAGCACTAGATGAGGATCAAATTAAAGCTATTGCAGAGGGATTGAGCCCAAGCGGCAGAGACAATGAGGATGATGATGAAGACGGTTTACCTGACTATTACGAGGAAAACCTTGTCGATAATCTTGAAGACTTAAATGGTAACGCAGCTGGACCAGGACCAGGATCTGGGACTGGAGACTTTGATGGTGATGGCTTAACCGACCTTGATGAATATGAGGAAACACAGACTAATCCAACTTTAACAGATACGGATGAAGACGGACTCAGTGATGGAGTTGAAACGAACACAGGAACTTTCGTTAGTGCAACAAATACAGGAACGAACCCTAAAAAAGCAGACACTGATAAGGATGGTCTAATTGATAGCGTTGAAACAAATACTGGAGTTCTAGTAGATGAAGAAAATACCGGAACTAATCCTCATAATATAGATTCAGATGGGGATGGTTATTCTGACGGTGGTGAAATAGCTGGAGGAACAGACCCTAATGATGAAAACAGCAAGGGAGCAATTCCTCAACCCTTACTCTACCTCGATTTCGAGGAAGAAGCGGTTGATTTAAGTGGTAACGCTCATGACGGCGAAGTTGATGGAGATGTAACCTTTGATGTTGAAGGCGCTGAAAGTGGACCTACACCCATAACTGGAGCGAGCTTCAATGGCGGTCACCTAGATTTTCCAGGTATTGATATGAATTCAATGATCAGTAACTTCGAAACTGGCAGCTATACTTTTTCTTGCTGGTTGAAACCGATTGGTTCAGCTGGTGGACAAGGCTTCATCTGGGGTCAAACTCAACAAGGTATTCATAATGGAATTCGTAATGGAGGATTTCTCCATAGTGCTCATTGGGGAGCAGACTGGAATGCTTCTACAGTGCTGGAAGCAGAGCAGTGGGCACATGCCGCATGGGTTTATGATGGAGAAAACGATACAGCGACAATTTATTTAAATGGACAAGTCGATGGAGGCCCGCAAGCGCAGCGTGCGCCGAACGGGGGTGGAACTTTCATTTTGGGTGGACGAAATAATGGAGAGCTTTCATTTAACGGATACTTGGACGACGTAACTATTTGGACTGAAGCTCTTCCTGAGGGAACCATTCAAGCGTTGGCTGATGGGGCCAGCCCAATAGGAGCAACTCAGGAAGACGAAGACGGAGACGGTCTACCGGATTCATGGGAAGAAAAGTATGGCGTTGATGACCCTGAGGGTGATGATGATGAAGACGGATTATCAAATGCTGATGAGTTTGAAGCTAGAACCAAACCTAATAAAGCAGACTCCGATGAGGATGGACTTAACGATAAAGAAGAAATAGAAGTCACCGAAACTAACCCTCTTCAAGCTGACACTGACAGGGATGGATTATTGGACGGAGTCGAAACAAATACCGGACAATTTGTGAGTGCAACCAATACAGGAACTGATCCCAATAAAAAAGACACAGATGAGGATGGATTTAATGATGACATTGAAATTAGTCAAGGATCAGACCCAAATAATAAAAATAATGTTCCTCAGTTAGGACTTAGTATTCTCTTCATCGGAGGACAGGCTGAAGCCACTCAAGGTGCCGACGGAGAAGTCATGAGCTTCCTAGAGGAACGGTATGGCCCTCAAAATATTACCTATAAACAGGCAAGCCAAACAGTCGCGGGAGAAGAGGCTGAGTACGCTGTTTTAATAATTTCTTCGACTCCAGGTTCAGGAGATATACGGAACAAGTTTCAGGACTCAACTACAGCCATAGTCAACTGGGAGGAAGCTATCGCAGATAACGGTGGAGGCGAATTTCAAATCACCGCTGGTCGCACCAAAGATAATGTTGCCGAGGATCACGTGATTACCATTCTTGAGGATCACCCTATAACTTCAGGCTTTAATGTTGGCCAAGATGTCACAATATCTAATGGTCAGACAGAAGTCTGGTGGTCAACCGATCAACAAGCGCCAGGTTCCATTTCTTTGGCATCTGAAAAAGATGACCCGAGCAGATTGTTCCTTACTTTTGTGGATGAGGGAGGCGAGCTTAATAACGGAAGTTTGGCACCAGGAAAAAGAGTTATGCTTGGAATAACTGATGCCACCTTTAACAGCTTCACTGAAGATGGAAAAACCTTAATTGGTCAGTCTATTGACTGGGCTCTAGGTGTAGCGGGAGGCTTGACCCCATTAAATTTCACTGAAATAATTTACAATGCGGAAGATGACACTTTCCGATTTAAGTGGAATTCAAGAGGAGGAAAAACTTATTCATTATTCTATTCTGAGGATCTCTCTCAATTCGACGCAGACCTAGACGATTCCATTGAATCAGGTGGCGATTTCACCACTTATCCTCCCGAGGACCAACCGGGCTTAGAAAATCCTTTATCAGGCTCAAATAAATTATTCTTTCAA
>PAHQ01000017.1 GCA_002705125.1 Verrucomicrobiales bacterium
TCGGTTGGATCAAATCCTTGATAACTGGGGCCGGTTTGATGGGACTCAGACTCACCCAGCCGGGGATAATCCGCAGTTAGGTTTTGTTTTTCGTAACGGCAAGAAAGTTAAACTAGAGGCTTTCACTATAGATGTACGGAAGTTGCTCGACGACGTTAAGGATTTACTCAAAAGCAATCCGGCCAAGATGGACTACCAAGAAACCAACATTGGTAACCTTGGCTATAGGCTAGTTAATGATAAGATGAAAAAATATGTCGGTGAGATGATCTCCGAGTGGGAGCAAAGGCTCGAGCCAAGAAAAAATCATTGGGATAAAAGAATTGATATTGTAACGCCACTAACTAAACCAGGCGCTTACCTTTTAAAAGCGACCATGGAGGATGGGAATGTGTCAAATATTGTTGTTTGGGTTTCAGACACCGCAATAGTGAAAAAGCCTTTAGACGGGAAGTTCTTCTATTTTGTTGGAGACGCTCTTAATGGTAGCCCTATCGAGAAGGCCAACGTTGAATTTTTTGGTTTCCGTACTGAGTGGCTTCCAAAACCAAAGCTTTTCAGGCGGTCGAATATTATTACTAAACAGTTCGCAGAGTTTACTGATGAAAATGGGCAGATTATCCTTGGTTCAGATAGGATGCCACGTGAAATGCAGTGGTTAATTACGGCCACAACTGATGATGGCAGATTTTCATATCATGGATTCTCTGGAGTTTGGTATAGCAAACTTCATGACCCTTCTTATAAGGCTACAAAGGCAATTTTTATTACTGACCGACCGGTTTACAGGCCTAAACAAGAAGTACACTTCAAGGCTTGGGTTCGTCATGCTCAATACGACAAGGCTGACGATAATCAATTTGCAGGCAAATCATTTAAGATTTTCATCAATAACCCAAAAGGAGAGAAAGTTTATGAGAAGAGTTTAGAGGCTGATGAATATGGCGGAATTTCTGATAAACTCATGCTTCCTGATAATGCAACGTTGGGTGTCTACTATATTAATATTGATCGGAGAGGAAAAACTCCTTTTAAGAACCCCTTCTCAATCGGAGGTAATTCATTTCGCGTTGAAGAGTATAAGAAGCCAGAGTTTGAGGTTTCTGTCGAAGCGCCGTCTGAACCCGTGATGTTAGGGGAGAAGGTCCCTGCAAAGGTTACTGCAAAATATTTATTCGGAGCTCCGGTTCAAAATGCCACTGTTAAATACAAAGTTATGCGGAGCGAGCACGATAGTCGTTGGTTTGCCCCAATGCCATGGGACTGGTTTTACGGGTCAGGTTATTGGTGGTTCTCTTATGATTATGACTGGTACCCTGGTTGGCGAAGTTGGGGTTGTAAGCGACCAAATTATTGGTGGTGGCCTCGTAATAACATGCCCCCTGAAGTGGTCCTAGAAAATGAGGTTGAGATTGGGCCTGATGGAACGGTTGAAATAGAAATTGATACCGCTATTGCAAANGCAATGCATGGTGACATTGACCATAAATACTCTATCNNNGCCGAGGTTCGGGATGAGTCTAGAAGGACCATTGTTGGTAATGGATCAGTGCTGGTAGCGAGAAAACCATTCAAAGTTAACGTCTGGCTTGATCGAGGTCATTACCGAGTCGGTGATGCGATCCAAGTTCAGGCAAATTCTAGGACTTTAGACGGCAAGTCTGTGGCCGGAGAGGGAACGTTGAAACTTATTAAGATCGAATATAACGATGAGGGGGATCCTGTTGAGAAGCCAATTTCTTCTTGGGACATTGATCCTGACCAANAAGGNCTAATTAATCATCAAATAAAAGCCTCGGCCAAAGGTCAGTACAGATTAAGTTATCTATTAAAAGATAAGGCCGGGCATAAGATTGAAGGAGGATATGTTTTTGTCGTTAGGGGTGAAGGGTTCGACGGAAAAGAATTTCGTTTNAATGATATCGAAATCATTACAGATAAAAAAGAGTATAAGCCTGGTGAGTCGATTGAATTGATGATTAATACTGAGAGAGAGGATAGTACCGTTGCTCTTTTTATAAGACCTTCGAATGGAGTCTATCTTGAACCGAGAATTATTAACATTAAAGGCAAGAGCACAGTTGCTGAAATTAAAGTGACTCAAAAAGATATGCCAAACTTTTTCCTCGAAGCTTTCACNATCAGTGGAGGTAAGATTTATGAGGATACCAGGGAAGTCATTGTTCCTCCGGAGAAGCGTATTCTTAATGTTGAAGTTCTGCCAAGTGATACCAGGTACAAGCCAGGTGCTCCGGCAAAAGTTAAGGTCAAATTAACTGATCAGGATGGAGAACCTTTTGTCGGATCTACTGTGGTCACCGTTTACGATAAAGCGTTAGAGTATATTTCTGGAGGATCAAACGTTCCTGAAATTAAAGAGTTCTTCTGGAAATGGCGTCGCAACCATAATCGTAATACTGAATTTAATTTAAACCGTATGTTCAGGAATGTTTTACTGAAAGGAAAAAAAGGGATGAGTAATATTGGAGCCTTCGGAGCTTCTGTAGCTGATGATCCATTTGCCTCTAATCTAAATNGANGAGTTCAATTAAATNCGNNTGGAGTGCCAAGAGATGGGAAGGCTCGAATGATGAGGAAANNATCTTCAGCTGCCTTTCTAAGTGCTGCTCCCGAAAGTGCAGATTTTGGATTAGCCGCCGAGGCTGACAGTGCAATCGCATTTGATAATGCCACTATAGGTGGTGGTGGTGAACAATCCTTACCCCTAAATGAGTCGGCGCCCGCAGCCGCGGTCGTGCAACCAGTAGTTCGGAGTAATTTTGCAGATCTTGCGTTTTGGGCCTCTCAACTTAATACAAACAAAGAAGGTATCGCGGAAGTAGAGATCGATATGCCAGAAAATTTAACCACATGGAAGATTAAGACNTGGGCCATGGGGCAGGGCACAAGAGTGGGTCATGGTGAGGCAGAAGTTATAACCAGTAAGGATTTATTAATNCGTATGCAGGCACCAAGATTCTTTGTNGAAAAAGACGAGGTCACTTTGAGCGCGAACGTACACAATTATCTAAAAAATGAAAAAGAAGTACAGGTAGCAATTGAATTAGAAGGCAATTCACTTGAAGTCACAAAGAATGATAAAGCTTCCAAAACGATTACGATTGAGGCGGGAGGAGAAAAGAGAGTTGATTGGTTAGTCAAGGCTGTGCGNGAAGGAGAAGCANCAATCACTATGAAAGCGCTGACAGATGAAGAATCGGATGCAATGCAGATGAGTTATCCNGTCCTCGTGCACGGAATGCTTAANACAGAATCCTTTAGTGGTGCTTTGAGCTCAAATCAAAATAAGGGAATGATAAAGCTTAATGTTCCTGCCGAGCGGCGGCCCGAGCAGTCACGACTCGAAGTGAGATATTCTCCGAGCTTGGCTACAGCCATGGTTGATGCTCTTCCATACTTAGTAGATTATCCTTATGGATGCACAGAGCAGACATTGAATCGCTTCATTCCAACCGTCATAACACAAAAGATACTCCTTAACATGGGAATAGATCTTAAGGACGTNAAGAAGAAGAGAACAAATCTAAATGCCCAAGAGATTGGCAAGGATAAGAAAAGGGCAAAGCAATGGAAGAGAGGAGATCAGAACCCTGTCTTTGATGATCAGGAAGTAGAAAAAATGGTTAAAGAGGGGGTCGAAAGGCTCANTTCGATGCAAAATTCTGANGGAGGTTGGGGATGGTTTTATGGTTCNCAGGAAAGATCATGGGCGCATACNACTGCAGTTGTAGTTCATGGTTTGCAGTTAGCGGTAGAAAATGACGTCGCTCTAGTTCCAGGAATTCTTACTAAAGGTGTCAACTGGTTAGAGTCGCANCAAAAAACCCAAGTTGAACTAATCAAGAATGCTCAGGATAAGGATAAGAATAAGAGATGGAAGCAGAAAGCAGACAATTTAGATGCTTTCGTTTTTATGGTTTTATGTGATGCAGAAAAAGTGAATGAAGAGATGAGAGATTTTCTCTACAGAGATAGGAATGATCTTTCTATCTACTCAAAATCAATGCTTGGCCTTGCGATGCATAAGATTAATAGAGTTGAAGAGCGTGACATGTTGATAAAGAACATTGAGCAGTTTTTAGTCATTGATGACGAAAATCAAAGTGCCTACCTTGACCTAAGAAACGGTGGATATTGGTGGTATTGGTATGGGAGTGAATTTGAAGCGCAGGCCTACTACCTAAAATTATTATCTGCAGTCAAACCGAATTCACCGCAAGCAAGCGGACTCGCAAAGTATCTCATCAATAATAGAAAGAACGCCACTTATTGGAACAGTACCAGAGACACAGCAATTTGTATTGAAGCTTTGGCTGACTATATCAAGGCGACCGGAGAAAATGAGCCTGACCTTGAGATCGAGGTTGTGTTGAATGGTAAGGTNCTCAAGGAAGTTAAAATTAATAAGAAGAACCTGTTTAATTTTGATAACAAGCTTGTACTCCTGGGAGATGCAGTTGATACGGGAGACCACAAGCTCGAATTTAGGAAAAAAGGTAAAGGTCCATTATACTTTAATGCATACCTAACTAATTTCACTCTTGAGGACTTTATTACTAAGGCAGGACTAGAAGTTAAAGTGAACCGTTCTTACTTCAAACTGGTTCCGGAGGATAAGACGGTTAAAAATGTAGGATCAAGAGGCCAATCGGTTGATCAAAAAGTTGAAAAATTTAAGAAGATTAAAATGGCTAGTGNTGATGCTATCAAGAGCGGAGACATTGTCGAGATCGAGCTGATCATTGAAAGTAAGAATGACTACGAGTATTTGATGTTTGAGGATATGAAGGCTGCCGGTTTTGAGCCGGTTGACTTGAGAAGTGGTTATACTCGTAACGGGATGGGCGCTTACATGGAGCTTAGAGACCAGAAAGTCACTTTCTTTGTGAGATCACTTCCAAGGGGTAAGCACAGTATCAGCTATCGAATGAGAGCAGAAACTCCCGGTAAGTTCAGCGCCTTGCCAAGCCGTGCCGAAGCTATGTACGCTCCTGAGTTGAGAGCCAATTCAGATGAGATAAAGATTAGTATAACTGAGTAGTTAATAATGATTTTAGCTTACGTAGATGTAAGGCCTATTCTTTTTATCCTAGGGGTATTGGTTTTACTTCTAGGGGTTTATATCTTTTGTCGGATAAAGAAAAAAAAGGGGAAATTTCGGAAAATATTTGTTCTCAGTTTCTGTGTCTATGTTGGGCTCTTTGCTTTCTTTGTTACAGAAGCCGGACCGTTTATTGGTCAGAGAGATACCAGAGAATTTATAATGACTTGGAAATTAGCTGAAAACGAGAATGCTAACTATGATCAGCCTCATGTAGTCCTCCAGTATAAAGATTTTCCAGGCCATAGAATAGGTCATTACTCTCAGGAATTATTTGATCATCTCGAGTCCCAAGGCACTGATGAGATCAAGGTTATTTTTAGTACTGTTTCGGATTACGGAAATGTCAGAGGTTACAGTGCTGAAAGCATTGCAGGCCTCAGAGAATGGTCAAGGGAATGGAGTTATGGAGGAACGGCCGGTTCTCCAACGTCGAGTCCCTGGGACTAGGAATTTAATACTCAGTTTGAACTTAAATTACTTTCCTTGAAGAGGAATAATTGGAGTATTCCAACCCTCCATATCCTCAGGCTTTGTGCCTGATTTTCTGCGGCCCTTACCTCTTCCCCATGTCGCATTAAAGGGTCCTACAAAGCTAACATCTGAATCTGCTTTAATATCTTTTTCGAGTCCTGCTGCCCAAAGGCATCCATTAATTAAGAGCCTTCTGTAGCCTTCATTTTCGATGTCATCTGAAGCGCCATATGTGCTGGTAAATACCCGACCTTTATTGCCGTCTTTGCCTTCATAGCTTCTGGTCCATGCTCCTGGTACAGGTTTTCTACTTTCATCATCCGGAGAATCTTGTTTCATGCCTTTTAATGGCTGGGCCATGGCAAGGACTTCAAAAGGTGGNAATGGGTCTGCGAAGTATCCGCCGCACTGTGCCCACATGTCTTTGACGCCCCGAAGTATTGGGTGATCTTTCTTTTCAGGTACGATATCAAGTCTCGTGCTTTGTCGATGATTGCCACCGTAATGACCGGCCCACTTTTCACCTAAGACTTGACGGCCCCAACCATCCTTATAGTCTTCGCCACTATAACCATTAGAGTATTTTGCCCACTTACTATTTCCTGGGATTTTGAAACCATGGGTGGCTGTCCTTAGTCCAACAATTGGACCTCCACGTTCGAGATAGTCGACAAAGTGTTGCATCTGATTGTCCGGCCAGTTTTGGAATCTCGTGAAAACAACCATAAGATCTGCATCTTTTAAGGCTTCCATTCCTGGGACGTTTGAGTTTCCTGGACTAATTTCACCCTTTTCATTGACCCCGAAAAGTGTTGTACACTTAAAACCAAAATGCTTAGCCAGTATGCGTGCCATGGCTGGAAGAGTTTCTTCAGAACGGTANTCNTGATCACTAGCGATNAATACAATATGNTTACCCTTACCGGGTCCACTATTACCTTCAAAAATGAGCTGTCCGAAAAGACTAGAATTTAATAAAGCGAATCCTGTGATTATTTTGATTAGAGTTTTCATTTAATAAAGTTTTTTTCTAGCTGAGTATCTGCTTTACGACATTGCCGTGGACATCAGTCAATCTGAAGTCTCGTCCTTGATGGCGGTAGGTCAATTTTTCATGATCGACTCCAAGGCAATGTAGTACCGTTGCATTCAGGTCATGAATGTGAACGCCATCCTTGACGACGTTGTAACTAAAATCATCAGTTTCTCCGTGAACGACCCCAGGCTTAATTCCTCCGCCCGCCATCCATTTAGTAAAGCATCTTGGGTGATGGTCTCTACCATAGTTTTCTCGAGTCAGTTTTCCTTGGCAGTAGGCGGTTCTTCCAAATTCCCCNCCCCATATAACAAGAGTATCATCAAGCATTCCGCGTTGCTTAAGNTCTTTTACGAGTGCGGCTGACGGTTGATCGATAATTTTACACTGTCTACTGATGTCNTTNGGNAGATTTCCGTGTTGGTCCCATTGTCTTATGAAAATNTGNGTGAATTTNACTCCTCTTTCGGCCATTCTCCTNGCGAGNAGGCAGTTCGCTGCAAATGTTCCAGGCTTCTTNGCCTCTTCACCATACATATCAATGATCGATTGGGGTTCTTTTGATATGTCTGTTAGCTCTGGCACGGAACTTTGCATTCGGTAAGCCATTTCATATTGAGCAATTCGTTCTCTGATTTCCGGATCTCCCACGGCCTCATATCTTTCGTAGTTTAGCTTTTCGAGTTCATCGAGCATTCGGCGTCTAAGCTTGGGGCTGACACCTTTGGGATTAGATAAGTAGAGTACNGGATCACCATTTGATCGAAGTGAAACACCTTGGTGTCGAGTAGACAGAAATCCAGCTCCCCATAAGCGCTCATATAAAGCCTGTCCTCCGAAGCCTCCGTTGACCGTGGAATGAAGCACNACAAAAGTTGGCAGGTTCTTATTGTCACTGCCTAACCCATAAGAAACCCAAGCCCCTGTNCTAGGTCTGCCAGGNAGCTGGCTCCCTGTTTGGATGTATGTAATTGCAGGGTCATGATTTATTGCTTCAGTGTTTACTGCTTTGAGGACTGCGATATCATCNACGATGCCAGCAGTATGNGGAAGTAGTTCACTTACCCAAGTCCCTTCTTTGCCGTGTTGATTGAACTTAAATTTTGATGGTGCAATGGGGAAACGTTTTTGCCCTGAGGTCATTGTCGTAATTCTCTGACCGTTTCGAATTGAATCAGGTAAATCTTTATCGAACCAGTCATTAAGCCCTGGCTTATAATCCCACATATCAAGCTGTGAAGGAGCTCCAGACATGAAGAGATAGATTACGCGCTTGGCTTTTGGAGCTATTTTTTGGATTTGCTCTACCGGATCTTCAGCACCAAAAAGACTCGGGTTAAGAAGAGATCCTAGGGCCGCTGACCCTATGCCGGTTGATGTTCTTCCAAAGAAGTGTCGCCTAGTCTCAATGAGTTGTGATTCACGTAATGGATTCATAAAATTAGCCTTTAGTAACAGTTTCGCTCAAGTTCAGAATGAGGTGAGTTATCATGGTCCAAGACGCTAGCTCTGATTGGTCTAGCTTTGAGTCAACGGTGGACTCTCCAGTACCCAGGAGCTCTTTGACCGTGTCTTGGTTTTTAGAAAATTCTTCTAAGTGTTCCTTATATAGATTTAATATTGAATCTGTTTCAGTTGTTGTCGGTTTCCTGCTCAATGTCGACCTGAACGCATAATTGAGTTTGTCATTTAATTCTTTTCCACCTTNGCGGATGACTTTTTCTGCAAACTTTCTTGCAGCTTCAAAGAACTGCACGTCATTCATGAGGACTAAAGCTTGGAGTGGAGTGTTGGTTCGGGCCCGGCGAACGGAACAGGTTTCCCGATTTGGAGCATCAAAAATGGCCATGGATGGAGGATGAGCAGTCCTCTTCCAGAAAGTGTACATACTCCTTCGATATAGAGCAGATCCGCTGTCTTGCTTAAACGTTGATGTGTTACTGCCGCCAAAGCCGACCGGTTTCCATAGGCCAGCTGGTTGGTAAGGTTTTACACTTTTTCCACCAATGTCTTTAACTAAAAGGCCACTAATCGCCAATGCCTGGTCCCTTATAGATTCTGCATCTAANCGATGACGAGGNCCTCTAGATAGNAGTAGGTTCTTAGGATCTTTCTCTAATTTATCTGGATCTACTCTAGAAGACTGCCTGTAAGTCGAAGACATGGCCATTAGTTTTATCATTTCCTTAACATTCCATCCACTTTCTACAAAGTTAACAGCTAGCCAGTCCAGTAATTTTGGGTGAGAAGGTTGGCTGCCTTGAAGTCCGAAGTCTTCAGAAGTTTCAACCAAACCAGTTCCGAATAATTGTTGCCAGAATCTATTTACGGTTACTCTTGAGGTTAGGGGTTGCTCCGGAGACACCAGCCATTTAGCCAAACCTAGACGGTTAGGNGGAGCGCCCTNAATTTGAGGAGCTATCCATTCAGGAACTCCTGGGTTCACTTTTTCTCTTTGTTGAGTGTACTCGCCTCTTTCAAGAACATAAGCTTGCCGAGGTTCTTTTCGATCTTCCATGATAAGAGTTGAAGGAATAGACTTTTCTAAAGAATCGAGTCTATTNTTCGCTTCGGACTCTTTTTTCACAGTCGATGCGTATACAGCTTTAGTTTCAGTGTTAACGTTTTTATAGTAGTGTGTTAGTAAAATATTTTTCTGGGCTTCATTCCTTTTGTCAGGATTTATTTTGATGGCATCCAAAACGTTTTTTGGTGTATCACTTTGCGGATGCTTGCGTTGAAACTGTTCCCACAAATTGAGCGAGGCTAACTGCTTTTCCGATAGCCTCCTTGAAGTGATACCTGCTTTATCCCAGTGAACTTTCCCACCGAATTGAGTAAAGGCCCAACCATCTACTTTTGATCCAGGGCTGAGTCCGACAGTCTTTACTGGAACTTCGAGCCGGATCCATTTTCCTTTTTCTGGCAGTTCACCCATAGGAAAATTTGTATGATCCGTTTTACCTTCAACGCTATAGCCTTTGTTAGCGCCCCAAAATGCACGATGATTCCAGTCGTTGGTTTTAAATTGTAGTTGGATAGTTTCTGGAGGATTTTTAGGGTCAAGGTACACGTGAGCAAAGAGTGAGTCACCTTCGGCTATCACTAGTGGTGGATTAGCTCCTTCAAAAAAGTGTTGGCTTAATCCGGTAGCAGTCCTTGTGGTTGAGGTTTCACCACTCAGCACTGGGTTTTCGTCAGATTTCTTCACGAATTGCCATGACTTATCGCCTTCATTTCCTAGTGGTTTTGCTCCTGCAGGAAGTGCATCCTCTATCCATACTTTGTCTGCGGAAGAGCCAAAATTAACAAGTTCTTGGCCTGCATTGGGGTCTGTATAACTTACTGTTTTTGTTAGCTTAGGTATTTTTGCCTGTGCAGATTTGATCTTTTCCTTAAGAAAACCCATCTCTGAAACTTGTAATTCAGATGGGGCTTTCATTGAAGGGGGAGGGAGTAGCTTGTTCCCATCCATGGCCTTCTCTGTTAAGCTGTAAAAGTAAGAAAAAAGTTGATAGAATTCCTTTTGAGATAATGGATCAAACTTATGGTCATGGCAGCTGGCGCAGCCTGCAGTTAATCCTAACCAGACCGTTGAAGTTGTTTCAACTCTTTCTGCTGCGTACCTTACATAGTACTCTGCATCAATAGACCCGCCTTCACCGGTAGTCACATTGCAACGGTTGAACCCTGTGGCAACCTTTTGCTGAATGCTTGGCTCAGGCATTAAGTCGCCGGCAATTTGCTCTATCGTAAATTGATCGAATCTTTGATTTTTATTAAATGAATTTATGACCCAGTTCCGGTAAGGCCATACTGATCTTTCATTATCAAGATGCAATCCGTGAGTGTCTGCATACCTTGCTGCATCAAGCCATATCCTTGCCATGTTTTCACCATACCTCTGAGATTGAAGGAGTCTGTCCACAAGTTTCTCGTAGGCGTCATCTGAATCGTCTGATAAAAATTGGTCAATTTCTTTAATCTTTGGTGGTAGTCCTGTCAGGTCCAGAGTGAGTCGACGGATTAAGGTTTCTTTTGATGCTTCCTCCTCAGGCTGCATTCCCTCCGCCTTAAGCTTTGAATGAATAAAAGAATCGATTGGATTTTTGGGATTCCAATCATGGTTGACACTTGGAGGTAAATCTTCTTTCACGGGTTTTTCAAATGACCAATGCTTTCCCCATTCACCACCAGAATCGATCCATTTTTTAATGAGTTCTTTTTGATCTTCAGTGAGACTTTTGCTTGATTCAGGTGGAGGCATAATTTCCTCTGGGTCATCAGAAATAATTCTCATGTACATTTCACTCTCAGAACTTTCTCCAGGAACTAAAGCGGAGAACCCTGACTTGAGTTCCATTTTTGCTCCCTCATGAGTATCTAGTCTGAGCCCAGCCTTTCTTTCTGCTTTATCTGGCCCATGACACTCAAAGCAATTATTAGACAGGAGAGGAAGTATCTGCTTGGAGAAATTAATTTCTTCAGCTCTCAAAAGGTTTGCTCGACTGGTGAAGGCTACTAATAAAAAGGTTGCGCACCAAATAAGTTTTTTCGATAAGGAATTAAAGGTTTCCAATGATTCAGTCATTATTCGTTTTCTTTAGGAATCCAAGATTTTATACTCTAAGTCCCTTTCCGTCGATATGAATTGATGAGGTTTTTCACTAGGGATTTATATCAATTATAAAATAATTCGATTTTTGTAATCGGATAGTTCTCAAAATATATTATTATTGTAATTATAGTTTAAAAAACATTGAGACTGATATCTGTATTTAAGTCCTTTATAAAAATAAATAAATGAGACGAATTTTTTACATAATTACACTCCTCGCAGTTTTAGTTTTGGTTCCTTTTGGGATCCAACAACTCATTCAGTATCGTCAATTACCAAACACTATTATAATTGCAACAGGTAAGGAGGGAGGTAGGTATAAAGTTATCGCTGAAGCGATAGGTAATAAGATAGAGTCTGAATATGATATTAAAGTGGAATATCGTAAAACATTAGGGGCGCAGGATAATATTAAATTAGTTCAGGAGGGGGAAGCTGATTTTGCGCTCATACAACCTAACGTAATTAATGAATCTGTGAAGCGAACTGATGTTCGGTTAATAGCTAACGTATTTCCAGAGGTGGTCTTAGCTCACGTTCGTAAGGATATTGATTATGATCCCTTTATTGGAGATACGGAACTTAGAAAGAAAACATTAGCAGCTATCGGAGAGCCCGGATCAGGTGATGCAATCACGGGTCGTACTATCCTTGATTATTATGATGGAGATTCGTCGATGATAAGAAAAAATGATGGATATTCCGAGATTATCAGAGGCTTTAAAAATGGTGAGGTTGATTTGGCAATCGTTACGACCGAGGAGAATGCAACTGTTCAGAAAGAAATTGCTGATACCGGTAAAACAAAATTACTAAATCTTCCTTTTGCTGAATCTTTCGTAGACAAGAATCCGGATTTTCATATGCATAAAGTCCCTAAGGGATTTTACAGCGTGTTTCCAAACCCTTATCCCAAAGAAGACATTCAAACGATCGCGGTGAACGCCCAATTGATAACCAATTCAGAGGTGAGTGCTTTTATGGTTACGACAGTCGCAGAGGTCATGATGGACCCTGAATTTTTGTCTAGCAACAAACTAACAGACTTGAGGTTCGGTGGAAATAATTACGCAAGAGCTAACCCTTCGCTTCCCTTTCATTCAGGCGCTGATCATTTTTATGATCCAGAAATCAAACCCTTACTTAATCCTGACTTTGTTGATTCCACAGAGAGCTTGAGGTCATTTTTTGTTTCAATACTTATAGCTCTTTACCTCATAGTAAGATGGTTTCGGGCAAGGAGTAGATTAAAACAAGAGCATCACCTGGATAAATATTTACGAAGACTTCTCGAAATAGAACAAGAGCAAGTCGAACTAGATGAGAGTGGCACTAATGGAGATGAGGTAGTGGTTTTGGAAGATCTTCTTGATGAAGTGACTAAGCTCAGGAGAGAGGCATTAGTCTCTTTTAGTGCTAACGAATTCAGAGATGATTCAGGAGCAGAATGTTTTTTATTACTTTCAAATTCTCTTAGCGAAAAAATTAATGCGAAATTGACGAGGCAAAAACTTTGTAGGCAAATAGCAGATTTAGGAGATAAGCTGAGTTAATTCCCTAATTAATAGAGTTAATCAGTACAAACTCGAGCTAGTAATTAATCGTGGCTTTGTGATATTAATGAGATAATGCATTTCATTTCTTCTTTTTTTATCTTGGTTGTATTTTTAGTTTTTCAGCCAGTCAGCGCAGCTGAAAAGAATATAAAATTAAGAGGATCTTATTCTAACTCCTATAACCAATTTAATATTAATAAGACAGGTAGAGTTGCTTTTATGGGTGGCTCTATCACTCAAATGGATGGTTACAGGCCGATGGTTTCTAATTATCTAAAAGCCAAATTTATAGAGACTAAATTTGAATTTATAAATGCTGGTATTTCATCCACATGTTCAACGACAGGGGCATTTAGATTAAAAGAACATGTTTTAGATAAAGGCAAAGTTGACCTCTTCTTTGTTGAGTTTGCTGTTAATGATGATCAGGATGCCGCGCATGCAAAGAGGGAATGCGTGAGAGGCATGGAAGGAATTATTCGTCATGCCAGAACAGCTCAGCCTGAAATGGATATTGTTGTTACTTATTTTGTAAACCCTCGGATGCTGGATCAATTAAGGGAGGGCAAAGTTCCCATGCCAATTGCCGCACACGAGGAGGTCTTGAAGCATTATAATGTCTCCTCAATTTTTTTGGCTCAGGAAGTGGCTGACCAAATAAGTGCAGGTAAATTGACATGGGCTAAATTTGGAGGCACGCATCCTAAGCCCGCGGGTAATGCAATTGCCTCTGAGCTGATTCAAAAACTATTAACAAAAG
Organism: Verrucomicrobiales bacterium; assembly: GCA_002705125.1. GTDB lineage: Bacteria > Verrucomicrobiota > Verrucomicrobiia > Verrucomicrobiales > DEV007 > EC70. Next base: position 13,567 of record PAHQ01000017.1, read on the forward strand.
CTTGGAAGGTAAATTCTCCTAATGCAAAGTCTAATCATAAAATTCCTGAACCTTTAATTGATCAGCGAAGTTATTATCGAGGGGATTTCTTGTCGCCGAAGAGCGGATCAAATGAGTCATGGTCATGGTCAGTTCCTGAATGGAAGAAGATTCCAGGTAGTTTTCGTAATACTTTTGCTGGCATGAAATTATTGTGTTGTGAGACTCCTGGTAGAGAGACTATTGTTAAATTTAATGGTTCTGCATTAGGAGCTTATGTGCTTGCAGGTCCTGATGCAGGTGTCATTGAAGTGAGTATGGATGGAGGCGCTTGGAAAAGCCACGACTTGTACCATCGATATAGTCGAGGCTTACATTATCCGCGGACAGTGATGTTTGCTACTGACCTTAAAAGCTCAGACCATACGGCTCGCATTCGAATGAGTAAAAAATCAAACAAGGCGAGTAAAGGTTCGAGTGCAAGAATACTTAATTTTACTGTTAATAGATAACCAGCCGATCAAAGAACTGAATTAATAGGGTAAAATGCTAGAAACAAATTTTTCAGCTTTAGATTGGGCCATTGTCGGTGCATACCTTGTGGGCACTGTTATTATTGGGCTTTGGGTTAATCGCTATATCAAAGGAATGGGGGAGTTCCTTGTGGCTGGAAGGTCTTTAAAGACGCGTCTAGGCATTGCGACTATGATTGGTTCAGAACTGGGCCTCGTGACTGCAATGTTTGCTGCACAGAAAGGTTTCAGTGATGGTTTTGCTGCATTTCATATTGGTCTTATGGCCGGCATAGCAACTATCATTGTTGGTCTTACAGGCTTTATAGTTGTTCCGTTGCGAAGAATGGGAGTGATGACTATCCCAGAATATTATGAAAAAAGATTTGGTAGTCGAAATTTACGAATTCTTGGTGGTTTCATTCTTGCGGCAGCAGGTATTTTGAATATGGGGCTTTTTCTAAAAGCGGGCGCCATCTTTGTTTCTGGTATCACTGGTATCGATGGGGATGCTGTTAAATGGGTGATGACAGCAATGATTCTTCTTGTTCTCATTTACACATGTCTTGGAGGAATGATTTCAGTCATCATAACTGATTATGTGCAGTTTGTGGTTCTATCTATTGGCTTGTTAGTCACCTGTGTAATTGCTGTGCAAAAAATAGGATGGTCGACTTTGGTGAAAGGTGTAGAAACCATCTATTCTGATCAGGGTTTTAATCCTTTTATAGCTGAAGGTATAGGTGGATCATATGTCGCTTGGATGTTTTTCTTAGGGGTGATATCGTGCGCTGTATGGCAGACAGCAGTCATGCGAGCCTGTGCTGCAGAGAGCGTGGAAGTCGTTAAGAAAATGTATATATGGTCATCCCTTGGTTTTATGATCCGATTCCTGATTCCACAATTTATAGGTATTTGTGCTTTGGTTTATTTTTTCGATATGGGTTCAGCTCAACCCTTTTTTGATGGGCAAGGACAGGTGAGTGATGATCCAAATGTGACGATGAAAGCAATGCCTGTTTTCTTGGGTCAACTTTTGCCTGTCGGCCTTCTGGGCATAGTGGCTGCTGGAATGATTGCAGCGTTTATGTCAACGCACGATACTTATCTTTTGTGTTGGGCTTCAGTATTAACTGAGGATGTATTTAATCCGCTAAATTCCTATAATATGTCTGATAAGCAGAGAATACTTCTGACCAGAACATTGCTTATTTTAATAGCGGCTTTTCTAGTCATGTGGGGTTTGTGGTATCCCCTAGGCCAAGATCTTTGGGACTATATGGCCGTTTCTGGGTCTATTTATTTTACAGGAGCTTTTGCAATATTAATGATGGGATTATACTGGAAAAAGGCCAGTGTGGTGGGGGCTTATTCGGCTCTAATTATTGGCACCTTCGCGATCTTTGGTCTTGGACCCGTACAAAAGTTTTTTTCATTAGAAGAATTTTTTAATAAAAACGAGATTGCAGGTCACCATATAGGATTGACTGTTTCATGCCTCGCAATTATTGGCATGATCATCATGTCAGTTTCATTTCCTAATAAAGAAAGTAACCCAGAGAAAATTTAATTATAATCAATTATGAATGGATGGATCAATTTTTGGGGCGCTCTTCTTTTGGTGACACTTGTCATATATGGAGGGCTCGTTATCTATGTTTCAATAGGTGGACTAAGTGACATTAGAAAGATGTTTAGCTCTCTTTCAAATAAGCCTAAAGAAATTACCGAAGATACGGTGAACGCTGATTCTGAATCAAAGTCCTGACTTAATTGTTTTGTCGAAGTCTGGTGTCGATTTAGTAACATCAACACTGGGTCCAGTCATTTTGATGAAAATTGGTCCGCCCTTACATTCAATGATAGCGCCTCGCATACCGTAGTTAGGCATTGGGGTTTTTTGACCAAAAGGAGAACCGCTCATATATGTGCCCTTTGCAGAAACTGTCGTAATGGTAGCAGTTTTGATTTTCTTTTTTTCAACTTTTGAAGATAATTCTTCTTTAGGCTCTTTGAACTGACCTATCCAACGGTTCACGTTGGCCTCTGCACTGCCTCCACTTCCAGCGCCAAAAAAGAAGACAACTATTTCCACACTACCAGCTTTAAATTGAGCTTTTCTCATTTTAGAACTTGGAGTCACTGCTGTCCAGGTGGAGGGAACTTCGAATGTTCTCTCAGCTACCTTAAATTGTTTTTGTGAGTCTGCTGCACTCAAAAAGGCAGCACTCATTAATAAGTAAAATAAAACTAATGTTTTCATGATTTTTGAATTGTAAGACTTTTAATTAAAAAGTCTGCACAAACTTACCAAATTTGAAAATCAAAATTAAGTAAAATTGTTCATTTTTGGCATTGCTTGCGAAGGCGCAGGATCTGGGCAATATTCAGTTCATGATGGTATCATTTAAACAGTTGATTGTCATAGCGTTTGGAGTTTTCTATCTTTCTGCGTGTGGAGGCAAAGAGGATTCAAGTTCAGCTCAAGATCAAGAAGAAGGGAGTATTTCTTCTGCTACTAGTCTTCAAAGTCAGGAAGTTAAGGTTTCAGATAAATTAAGTAATTTTGAAAACAATAGTTCAGAACCCATTGAGACAGGTTTAGCAAAAAGATTTAATGGAGCTAAAAATTCTATTAGTGAAAACCCTGGTAATGATTCTCAATCAAATGAGGAGGTTTCATTCGGTAGTTTGTTAGGGAAAGCCGAGTCAGGCGAAGCTATTGCGCAGTTCAAGGTTGCAGGAATTTATGAGGCTGGCTCTGATGGAGTGCCTAAGAACTTAATAGAAGCGGCGAGATGGTACACAATGGCCGCTGAACAAGATCATGCTCAATCCCAGTATAATCTTGGGATGATGTACCAGAGCGGACACGGAGTTGGTGAAGATGCTAATCAAGCTAATAAATGGTTTGATCGTTATAATCAGAATAAGACTCAATAAAATTTTATTTATTTTTTTGATCTTCATGCTCTTCTTTCAGGGCCTTTTGACCTTTTTCACCGAGCTCGACGAGTTTATCGCTAAGTTTTCCTAACCATCTTTTGGCTATGGGTTTTGATGCTTTAATAACTGAGTCACTCTCACGCTTAGCATATTCAAGAATTTTTTCTGTCTCTTCAGCGATTTTTTTTTTATCCATAATTATAGATTTTCAGATATCATGATTATTTCTAATGATGAGGAATATAATTAAATCTTAAATTTGATTTTTTTTCAAAAAAAATTACGAATATTCTTTGTAAAGGATGATATTTTATGGACCTCATTAAGGTTTTATAAAAAATGGATAAGACTGCAGAGTTCGTGAAATTATGGACCCAGTATCATAGGGATGTGGAGAGGTACGTCTTTTCAATGCACCCTAGGTCATCTGACGTCAAAGAGATCGTTCAAGAAGTCTCTGTCAGGTTGTGGGAAAAGTGGGAAAGTTATGATCAGGAAAGACCCTTCTTGCCTTGGGCCATGAGATTCGCTTTTCTACAGGTTCTTAAATGGAGGCAGAGTAAAGCAAGGGATAGGTTGGTTTTTTCTGATGACCTTTTGGATCAAATAAATGCAACAAATGATTACGAGGAGCCGTTAATGGAAGCTCGACGTAAGGCGCTATCATCATGCTTAGAAAAACTTGATTCAGATGATCGTAGATTGGTTGAAATGAGATATGGAAGGCACGGAGCGATTAAAGAAGAAGCCAGCAAGACTGGTGTAAAAATGCATAAGCTTTATTATGCATTAGAAAGAATTCGCATACAGCTATTAAACTGTATAGAACTTAAACTTCAAAGGAGTGGATTAACGGATGTCTAGCGAACAACTAAAAGTTTTACATGATCTTCTTTCACGGCTTGTTGATGAATCTATAAGCCCTGAAGAGATTACTAATCTTGAAAGATTATTAGAACATAATCAAGAAGCTCAAAAAGTTTATCTTCATTATTTAGCTCTTCATCATGACCTTCAGAATGAAAATCGAGTTGAACTTTCATTTAATGAAAAGAAGCGTGAAAATGTAAGTAGATTAGCATGGGTTGCAGCGATGATAATCTTGTGCGCTACTGTATTTTTTTACGTATCAAATAATTTTGATTCTAATGAAAAAGATAATGGTAATCTTTTTCTAGCTGAAGTGATTGCTTATGATGGCCTAATAGAATGGAAAGATTCAAAGACTGGTAATGATAAGAAGTTCAAAGTTGGTGAAAAATTAACTTCGGGTAGATTAGAGGGTTTATCCGCTAATTCATGGGCAGAGATAAAGTTTAAAGATGATACAAAGGTAATCGTTTCGGGAGTTTCTGAGCTCATACTATCTGATAATGATGGAGCTAAGATGCTGAATCTGATTAGGGGAGACCTTTCTGTAGATGCCAATCCTCAACCAAAAGACAAGCCGATGAAGATAATTTCACCAGGTGCCAGAGCTGAGGTTTTGGGTACGCAGTTCAATGTTGTTGCTAGTGCCGATTCTACTAGGTATGTGGTTAATGAGGGATTAGTTCGAGTGCGTAGGACTCATGACGGTAGCGTTCAGGAAGTGCCTGCTAATCATTATGTGATTGCTAGATTAAATAATTCTGATGAGTTTAAATCCAAGCCTCGCATAGACTCGCAAAAGGAGTGGTCTAGTGAATTTCCTCGTGACGTTCGTAGGGGAAGGTTGATTCAATCTAATAAAATTACTTCGCTTAATCCTGCTATTAAAATTTTGAGCGATTTCAGTCCCGCAGCCCAACGTTTTTTAGCCCCTTATAGTTTGCGGACCAAGCCGTGCTTATGGTTAGAAAAAGGCAGAAAGCCTGAGCTGCATTTTTCTGTTAATATTGGTGTTTCTGCCACTGCAGATAGTCCTATTGTTTTGGATGACGGTGCCGTCTTTAAAATTCGCGGTTCAATTGATAGGTCAATGTTTGGAGTGGATGATTCCAATTATTTTCTGATGGGTCTTACCTCGAATCTCGCTAATGGAGGTTTTGCAGGAAAATTTGTCACAAAAGAGACAGTCAAATTTGACCCCAATCATAATGAAAATACATTTGAGGTTAAAATTCCAATCGAAGATTTTTGGAAAATTCAAAAAGGAAACCAATCTGATAAGCTCATTCAAACATCATCTGCAGGGCTTGAGTTATTTGATATATGGTTTTTAACTTACCAAAATATTGGATTGGAAATATTTAACGTGGATATTATTATTAAGTGATGAAAAAAAGTCTAAAAGTTCATGGAGCCTGGTTAGGAATTTCAGCGATTGCGTTTGTCATCGGATTTAAGTTTTTCCCCTCAGCGAATGAAACTAATTCTATTAGCAAAAGCACGTCTCAAAGCGAATTTATTGAAGGAAATAATGGAACCGACAAAGTTGCCGGAGGATTGTCTGGGAAGAAGCAAGCTGCTAATGACAGTCTCGATACGAAATCTCAAGACTCACTAAATCAGCTCAGTGACCTCGACATTGAAACGCTTGGGCAAAAACTTCAAAGCTCAACAAATCCCATAGATAGGAGGCTTGCGTTTTCTCAGCTTCTTGAAGGGTTGACTGCTGAGAATGCATTACTCATTAGGGAGCAGATTAAAGGGTTTGACCCAAATAGTGCTGAGTTTAAGGAGTTTCATTATGCATGGGGCGCGGTTGGAGGAACCGAAGCAATTATGTTTGGTGTTGATACTGTCGAGCCGGATATGCAACCTGCATTATCTGGTTGGGCAAGTTCTGACCCCCAAAAAGCGATCGCTTGGTTCGAAGGCTTGGACATGGAAAATGATTCTAGCTTTGATCCCTTACTTAAGGACCGCAAAATGAAAGCAGAAGATCTTCGTAATCATCTTATGAGTGGACTCGTTCAAGGATTATCAAACTCTGATCCCGATCTTGCAATTGACTATGTTAAGCAGGTTCTTGATTCTGGAAATAGAGCAGGATATGGACTTATGCATGCACCTATTTCTGCGATGATTCAGAGTAGTGAGCCATTAGATGCCGCTCAGTGGGCGAGTCAACTTGAAGATGGTCCTATTAGGAATATGGCGATGAGCCGTACCGCAGACAACTATGCAAAGAAAGATTTTGAAGCGGCCAAAGAGTGGGCTGAATCTATGGGATCTAATAATGGAGTTGAGCGAGTCATTGACCCAGTTACGAGAAATTGGGCATCAAGAGATCCTGAGTCTGCACTGGAGTGGGTTTCTACATTACCTGAGGGTGATGCACAACATTCAGGTACTGCCGCTGCATTGAGCCAGTGGGCTGGAAAAGATCCCACAGCTGCCAGTGACTATCTTGCAGATATGAGTGATTCTCCAATGAGGAATGCTGCTATTTCTGGATTCAGTAATCGTTTAGTCTGGGAGAACCCTCAGGCAGCTATGACCTGGGCCTCATCCATATCAGGTAATGAACAATTACGGAACGATGTTATGTCAAGAGTAGGAAAATCTTGGCAGCGCAAAGACCCCAAAGGAGCCGCGGCTTGGAGCGCTGAAAATCCTGGCGTCATTCCTGAAGGTAAATAGTATAGTCATGGGAAAATATAGGAAATTTCTTGTACATTCCTTTTGGGTTTTAAATACGGTTGTTGCTTTTTTGCTTGGTGTAGAGCTCGGCACTAATTCTATCTCTGAAAATTTTGTTGAGTCTTATAACCAGGCTAGTGAACGTTCTAAGAATTCAAATGGTTTATCATTATCTTTTAGAAGGACTGAAATAAATTTACCTCAGGACGAAAAAACTATTACTGATAAGACCAATCAATTAGAAGTTATTCCTAAGGGGCTAGCAGGCAGAGTGAAGAGTCCCTCTTCTTCGGTTGAAAATAAATCCATTTATGATAGTCCTTCGAATAGAGCCCCTCTTAGTAAGGCAGAGATTAAATCGCTCGTTGATTTAGCCGTTAAATCCTCTGATCCCATCGAAAGAAGAAAAGCCTTTGATAGAATTCTTGAGGAGATCAAATCAGAATCATTCACCTATGAGCAGGCCATGAATATTCGTTCGGCTATGCATCATGGAGGTGCTAACGGTGACCAGTGGAAAACTTTTGATTATGCTTGGGGAGCTAATGATCCGGCATCAGCAGTTGCTGAAATTGATAATATTCCAGAGCAATACCGCCGCGGATTTACGAGTAACATGCTTCCTGGCCTTGCAAGTGTTGAGCCAAAGACAGCGATTGGAATCGTTGAGGCTATGGAGGGAGAAATGCGAAAGCAGATGACAGGTCGATTGATTGAGGGGTTAGCGGATTATGATGTTAATTTTGCCACTGACTATGTAATAGAAATGGCTGAAAACGGGGACCCTAACATCGCTCAACATATGAAAAGACTTGCCAAAGAAGTTTTGGAAACCACTGGGTTAGAAGGTGGGCTTGATTGGGTTGAGGGTCTAGAAGAAGGGGCCTTGCAAGCATCGGCTTTGAGGGGTGTTGCTAACGAATATGCTAACGATCAGCCTGAGCAGGCAGCTAAATGGGCGGAGCAATTCATTGATAGTGATCAGAATTCAAGAATGTTTGGTGAAATTGTCAGAGAATGGGGTGACCAAGAGGCAGCCTCTGCTTGGGTGGATTCCCTCGAGCCTAGTCAGGGGCAAAGAGATGCAATCAGTGCTGTTTATGGATTTAAAGGTGCCAAAACTCCAGAAAAAGCACTTCAAGAAATTCAATCGATGCCTCAGTCAGCTGACAAAGATTATGCATTGAATGGTTTCATCAGTGGGCTTGCTGGACAGGATGGAGAGGCGGCAGTGGCATGGGCGGCTGAGATTAACATGCCAGGTATGAGGGAGTCAGCCATGGTTCGTGCTGCAAAACAATATTACAAACAGGACAGTTCAGCCACTCAAGAATGGTTTGTCGCAAGTGGTCTTCCTGTGGAAGCGTGGTATCAGATCTCGGGCACTACGCCAAAATTGGATTGATAATTGTAATAATCTAAAATCCAAGAAGTTAGTAATCTCCTTTTTTCTGGTTTTGTTATTCAACATCGATTCTATCAATACTGACCAAGGAATTTATCGATTATAAAAAAAGTTTTTTTTATTTATTGTATAACTAATTAAAAGAAGGGGAGTGACGATTAAAACATATGAAGAATTCAATTTCCCTAGCATAAATATTCAAGGACATGGAACAGATAAAAAAATTATTTGAAAAAAGTAATGTGCATGCTGCAAAACTATGGGGAGCTAATCTTAAGAATGGTGACGAATGGAAATTATCATTTAATTATTCTCAAAGTGATGATGAAATTTTCAGGATAGCTTCTATGACCAAGGTCATAACAACAATTGCTTCACTGCAGCTCGTTGAAAAAAGTAAATTGAGTCTGGATGAGCCTCTCCATCAAATTTTTCCAGATATTGCTAAGATTGCAGTCCTCGATGAAAATGGAAAGCCGCAAGGCTCGGATTCAGAGATTACTTTAAAACATCTTTTGACGCATACTTCTGGTTTTGCTTATCCATTTACTAGTGATAAGCTCGACCATTTTTTAGATAGGCCTCGTGGTCCAGCAAACCCTCGAGAGTTTCTAGTCTGGCCTAGAGTTTTTGAGGCGGATCAAGGTTTTTGCTATGGTACTGGAATTGATTGGGTTGGGAAAGTTGTTGAGAAAGTCTCTGGGAAGAGTCTAGAAGATTATTTTCGTGAGAATATCACAGGACCTTTGGGGATGAATTCAACCTGGTTTAATCCTCCCGAGGAAGTTCATGATAAGATTGTCGATTATTATGTTCGTGATGGCGATGAATTCCAAATAGCAGGTCCAAGAATTCCAGAGCCGACTGAATTTCATGGAGGTGGTGGAGGGCTGTTCAGTTCTGCAAAAGATTACATGACACTTTTGAAGTGCTTATACAATGGAGGCCAAATGGGTGAAGTGAGGATACTTAACAACGATACTGTGGACCTGATGTTTCAGGACCAGTTACCTGATAGTATTTACATAGGGATGACTGATGCTCCGGAGGAACATAGCTGGTCAAATAATGGAGAATTCTGCCAGGATATGATTGGGGATCAATGGGGCTTAGGTTGGGGCCTTGAATCTGAAAAAACAATGGGAGTGAGATCGGCAGGAACGGCTTACTGGGCAGGTATCTTTAATACATATTTCACATTAGATCGGGAAAATGGCTTAGCGGTTCTTTATTTTAGTCAATTCCTTCCCTTTGATGATCAAGAGGCCTATGAAATTTACAGAACATTTGAGGAAGAGGTCTACTTTCAGTCATCTAAAGATAGATGTTAATCCTTTATTCTTTTATCAAACAACTCGAGCTGATCTGATTTAAAAAGTGACCAAGCAGTCCTTCCTTCTCTCCTCAAGTCAGCGGCAAATCGCTCAGTGAAACCATGCACAGTATAAACAGTTTTTGGGTTAACTTTTTCTACAAAGGTGATGAGTTGTTGATAGTCTGCATGATCAGATAAGGGAAAGACTTCATCAACCTTGTAACGATACTTCGCGCTTTCATCAATACCCCAACCACTTATCATGGCCGTTCTTTTATTTTTTAACTTACTCAGAAACTTTAACTTACCAGCACTGGGAGGGCATATAACTACGTGTTCTGATAATGAGCTTGATGTAGAAAGTTGGAGAGAATTAGGCATTACGATTCCAATTTCACGACATGCTTCATTCATATCAAAAATAGATTTGTGGGTTAATATAGGAATATCTTTTTCACCTATGATACATGAAACTTCTTGTGCCTTACCCAATGAGTAACAAAAAATTATGGGAATTTGGTTATTCTTTAATGCCTCGTTTACAAAACTTAAGATCGCTTTTTCCGTGTCCTTCCTAGTTGGGAAATTATATTTAGGGTGACCAAAAGTTGTCTCCATTATAAGGGTTTCAGCAGTGCAATTAGATGCCGATTTACAAGTCCTTGAGGAATCAACTTTGAAATCTCCTGTGTATAACAATGTTGCCCCTGTTTTACGGTTTCTAATAAAAATCATTGATGATCCGACAATATGTCCAGCCGAGAATAATTGAATCTCAAATTGATCAAGTTGGAATGGTTGTCCTATTTGAACGGGTGATAAAGATGATGATTTAACTCCGAAACGAGACTTTAGTAGATGTGCAGTTTCTGAGGAGCTAATGATGTTTTCTGATCTAGAGAAATGATCGGCATGAGCATGAGAAATGTAGGCATTTTTTTTTCCACCTTTTGGATCTAACCATAAATCTAGTTCAGGTAAAAAAATATTACCTCTAATGGCTTCTATTTTTATCACTGATTGTTTGATGCTCATTGGTTGGAGTTGGATATAGCCTGTTATTTACCAACGAGTTATTGATAAAAAATCTTTAAAAACGCTTGAACTCATAATTCATCCTTATACGGTTTTATATAGAAGAAAGTTCTGAGAATTACTAAAGGTTCTTTTTTATAACTTAACCAATCTTCAAAGTGACTAAGCCCTCCAAAGAAAAAGAACCTGAGAAGTTTGAGGATTTACTAGATCACAAGCAGCCGGGATTCTTAAAAGAATTTTGGGATTTTTTTTGTAACAACAAAAAGTGGTGGCTCTGGCCTATCCTTATTAGTTTACTNTTAGTGCTCATCTTAGTTCTAATTGGAAATTCACCCCTTGCGCCATTTTTCTATCCTTTCATCTAATCTTAGCAGAAGCTAAATCAATTGTCTGTAATCCTTGGGATATCTGCCTATTACCATGACTCTGCAGCTGCATTGTTAGTTGATGGAAATCTAGTCGCGGCGGCTCAGGAGGAGAGATTCTCTCGTAAGAAGCATGATGACCAGTTTCCGCATCAGGCAGTAGCTTATTGCTTGGCGAAAGCTGGAATAGGCCCCCAAGAAATTGATCATGTCGGTTTTTATGATAAACCGTTCCTTAAGTTTGAGCGCCTTCTCGAAACATACCTTTCCGTGGCTCCATTAGGGCTGAGGCAATTTTACTCCTCCATTCCTCAATGGTTAGGTAAAAAACTTCACGTGCCTGCCCAGATTAAGAGAGCCCTAGATCGTGATTTTGATAGTCGATTCATCTTTGCTGAACATCATCAGTCGCATGCATCGAGTGCTTTCTTTCCTTCTCCATTTGAAGAAGCTGCAATTTTAACAGTTGATGGTGTTGGTGAGTGGGCTTCATCCAGTATNGGTACAGGTCAAGGCAATCGTATCAANNTTACACATCAACAAAACTTTCCTCATTCCCTTGGTCTATTGTATGCGGCCTTNACTTCATATTGCGGATTTCGAGTTAACTCTGGGGAGTATAAAGTAATGGGACTGGCNCCNTACGGNGAGCCTCGTTTCTCTGATCGNATNATTGATCAAATTATTGATCTTAAGGAAGATGGTTCCTTTCGAATGGATATGGCGTATTTTAACTACTGCCAAGGTCACACAATGACTTCAAAAAAGTTTCATGAATTCTTTGGTCAACTGCCCCGTGTTCCAGAATCAGAGATTACTCAGTTTTATAAGGATATTGCAGCCTCAATCCAGAAAGTTNCTGAAGAGATAATGGTTCGATCTGCGCGAGAAATTCATCGNATTACTGGAATGAAAAATCTTTGTATGGCTGGAGGAGTGGCTCTTAATTGTGTTGCTAATGGTAGAATTCTTAGAGAAACTCCTTTCGATAATGTATGGGTTCAACCCGCATCAAATGATTCTGGAGGCGCAGTTGGAGTGGCTTACTATATATGGCACCAGCTCTTCGGGAAAGAGCGTGAAGTAAATCCAGAAGACTCAATCANTGGTTCTCTTTTGGGTCCGCATTTTTCTTCCAAAGAATGTATCGAAGTTTTAGAGAAGGTTAATGCTAAGTATAAGAAGATAGAAAATGATANAGATCGATCAAACTGGATAGCTAAACAACTCTCTGCAGGACGGGTCGTCGGTCTTTTCCAAGGGGCAATGGAGTTCGGNCCACGAGCGTTGGGTGGTCGCAGTATATTGGGTGACCCTAGNCTACCTGAAATGCAAAGTTTAATTAATCAAAAGGTCAAGTTTAGAGAATCTTTTCGCCCCTTTGCTCCTTCAGTTTTAAAGGAACGAGTTGGTGATTTTTTTGATTTCAAAGAAGGTCAGGAAAGCCCTTACATGTTACTTGTTACCAAAACGTTAGATGATAGTCTGCCTGCGGTTACGCATGTCGACGGTTCGGCTAGAGTTCAAACGGTCACGCCTGAGAGGAATGGATTTTACCATGATTTACTCAAAGCATTTGAAGAAGAAACTGGATGTCCTGTATTAATTAACACGAGTTTTAATGTCAGAGGAGAGCCCGTCGTTTGTTCACCCTATGACGCATGGCGTTGTTTCATGTTGACTGATATCGANGTATTAGTAACTGAAGATCTTGTTCTTCAAAAAGAAGATCAAAACGCTGANAAACCCGTGCCCTTGGATAGGAAGGAAATAAAAAAACCATCTCCAGCTGAAATTAAGTGGTTTGGGCTTCTTCTTCTTCCTTTCTTTTTGATTTTGTATTTTCTTTCGANGGTGAAGTGGGATTCCCCACGAATAGGGTATGGGATAATTATTACCGGTGGAATTATCACGGCTACATATGCCATTTTCCCAAATTATCGATCCTTAATCTATCGATTATGGATGGCTGTGTTTTATCCTGTCGGATGGCTTGTTTCCCACTTGGTTATGACCCTTCTTTTCTATCTTGTATTTACTCCCGTGGGTCTCCTTATGCGAGCTACCGGTAATGATCCACTAAACAGACTCCTCGATACTAAAATAGAGAGTTATTGGATTNGTAGAGACGAAACCTGTGACCTTGATAAAAAGCGAGCCTTGCGACAGTTTTAACGCCCCAACTTTTCATAAAGTATGCCANCAAAGAACAATAGACGCAAATGGGCCTTCAGGTTGCTTTCTATATTGCTTGGACCGCTTATTTTTTTCGGAGTGATAGAATTGGTATTGCTCGTATTTGGGTTTGGATACCAGACTGACTTTCTGATTACAGATTCAAAGNATAAAAATAAGTGGCACGATAACAAAGACTTCTCAAACCGGTTCTTTCCTAGCCAGATGACGAGAACTTCCCAACCAATTCTGATACCAAAGCAAAAACCTGATAAGAGTTATCGCATAGTAATTTTTGGTGGATCTGCAGCGATGGGTGATCCTGACCCAGCNTTTGGACCCCTTNGAATTTTAGAGGTGATGCTCAAAGATGCATATCAAGAAAAGAATTTTGAGTTTATCAATACCGCAGTCACTGCAATCAATTCTCATGTTGTTCGCGAAATAGCTTCTGACTTAGAGAAAACTGATTCTGATGTGTGGATTATATATATGGGAAATAATGAGGTCTATGGTCCTTTTGGAGCAGGTACTGTTTTTGGTTCAGTGGCCCCACCATTATGGATGAGCAGATCAGGGTTATTTTTTCAAAGTACTAGGATTGGACAGCTTGCNTATAACCTTTTTGAGGGTAAGGAAAAATCCAAAAAAGCTTGGGGAGGATTAGAAATGTTTCTTGATAGTCTCATTTCGAGTGATGACCCTGCGTTGCAAAGAGTCTATAAAAATTATGCTAGTAACCTTGGTGATATCATTGATTCAGGAAAAAGAGCAGGTGCAAATGTTTTAGTAAGTTCAGTTGCAGTTAATCTGAAAGATTGTCCGCCATTCCGATCAAATTCTGCTAAGAAGCTTTTTCTTGAAGAAAAATTCATTAATGCTCGAGACGAAGATTCACTTCGGTTTCGTGCTGACTCAAAAATCAACTCATTGGCTGCTGAGGTGGCTATGAGTAAAGGNGTGCAATTNATTGATTCCGAAAAAATGTTTTCTAAAAATGATTTTCCAGGTGACGAGCTGTTTGTCGATCATGTTCACTTCACTTTTAAAGGTAGTTATTTTTTAGCTCGTCTGTTTGCTGACCAAGTAGTTAGTACCCTGAAGCTAGAGGGTTCGAGGAAGGACTGGTTGAGTGAAGAGGATTGTGCAAAGAGGTTGGGGTTAACGCCTATCCATAGAATTCAAATTCTTCGAGAAATGCAGCAGTGGTTTAGCAAAGCTCCATTCAGGGACCAGCCTAACTATCAAGAGAGAGACTCAAAGATAGTTTCTGAAATTGCCAGGCTAAATTCCATACAAAGTCCTCAGAGTCTGGATGAAGAAGAGAAGAATTTTGAGAGCNTGCTGATCGATAACTCAAATGATTGGCAGCTACGTAAAGAGTTTGCAGTGCATCTTGCAGCAAGAAAAAAATATAATGAATCTTCAATTCAATATCAAAGAATGGCTGAAATTATGCCTCATAGACCTGAAATGTGGTATCGGCTAGGAAGTTCTTGTCAGCGAAGAGGTAATTTGTATGAGGCTCAAAAAGCTTTTGAAAAAGCGATTAAAATTAAACCTAATTTTTATCAGGCGCATTTCCAATTAGCTCTCTGTTTTGCAGAACAAAAATTGTGGTCTGAGTCAGATGAATATTTTAAAAGTGTAGTCAAATACAAGCCCGATTTTCAAATGGGTTGGATCAGATGGGGACAAATGCTTGACCTTAGTGGTGAATCTGCTGAAGCCATTAAAAAATATGAGTCGGTATTTGAAATTGTTCCAAATTCATTATCCGCCAATAAGGCTTTAGCTGCTCACTATTTTAAGGCTAAAGAATATAAAAAATCTGAAAAGTATTTTCGTGCTACTGTTAAAATAACGCCTCAAGACGCTGAATCAAATTTAGGNCTTGCTCTTTCACTTATCAAACAAAGGAAGGCGGATGAGGGGGTTTCAGTACTTCGCTATGTTCTTGAGATTGATCCTAATAATAGTCCNGCCAAACGTTANCTCAAGCAGTTAGGNTTAAGTAATTGAAGAATTCTTATTTTTNGTANGTATAATTTTTGCCTTTTTAAGAAATTTTTTGTAATTTTTGAGTATGAATATAGACATTAAAAATTCNTCTCTTAAAGAAGTGACCGTCTTTATAACTTTAATTTTTGGGATCACGTTGTTATCATCATGTAACAAATCAGAGGTTTCTCCTGTTGAATCTAAAGTTCAAGAAGTTCCAAAAAATCAAAAGTGTGAGGTGGTTTTTCATGATGCAAATGCAGGAAATATTATTGATGATTCTATAGATCTTGAAGTTTTAGCTCAGGGTTTTGAGATTGCAGAAGGCCCTCTATGGGTTGCTTCAAAAAAAATGTTCCTTTTTTCTGACGTGAAAGGAAATAAAATTTATTCTTGGACTGAGGAGGCCGGCCTCAATACTTTCCTTTCTCCTGGAGGGCACACAAAAATAGTCCCTTATTTTGAAGGAGGGGTACTAGGTTCAAATGGTCTTGCTCTTGATCTAGAAGGTAACCTTATAATTTGCCAACACGGAGATAGAAGATTAGCAAAGCTATCACTTGATAATGTTTCACAAGAAGGGGTTACCACCATAGTAGATAAGTTTGAAGGGAAGAGGTTCAATAGTCCTAATGACCTTACAGTTGCCCCTAATGGAGATATTTATTTCACAGATCCTCCATACGGATTTTGTGATATTGCTAACAGTGATCCTTCAAAAGCAGAAATGCTTTTTGTGGAAGATTTCGAAGAAATACCATTTTGTGGGATATACCGTCACGAGGCAGCTACAGGCAAAGTTTCCTTGATTAGTGACAAAATGGAATTGCCTAATGGTATAGCTCTTTCACCTGATCAAAAATGGATTTATGTAGCCAGCTCTGATATGAAAGATCCCAAGATGTGGAGATTTTCATCTGAAGATGGTGAAGGAAAAGTATTCTATGATGGACCGTATAACGAGGGCGATGCTGGCTGGTTTGATGGAATGAAAATGCATAATAGCGGTAATATATTTGCAACTGGTCCTGGGGGTTTACTCGTTATCTCTCCTGAAGGTAAAAAGATCGCTACCATTAAACTTCCAGACTCTGTAACGAATTGCTGTTTTGACGAAAATCAGGAATACCTTTACGTGACTGCTTTCGCTTACGTTGCGAGATTTAAAATAAAAAATAACCTTTAAGATATTAAAATTTGTTATTGTTGAACTACTCTTTCAGTTTCTTGGCTACCTTAAAGCTTGCGACAGTTGAATGTTGGGTTTAGCATTCATTCCCTTTTTCATTATAAAGGAGTATTTATCTTGTTTTAAGGGCCTGTAGCTCAGTGGTTAGAGCAGGGGACTCATAATCCCTTGGTCCCAGGTTCGAGTCCTGGTGGGCCCACTTTAGAATGAGTCTGCTATCGTAGCACCAATCGTATTAAGTAGCTTCCGTTATCTTATATTAAAGCTTTAAAATAGGCAAGTTGAT
>PAHQ01000018.1 GCA_002705125.1 Verrucomicrobiales bacterium
ATAGCAGCTGGTCTTGGGATATCAATGGCTAAAGGGGTGAAGATTATTGGAATACCCTCAATATGCTCAGCAGAAACTGAAAAAAATATTAGATCATATTCTTTTGTTGGTGATGCCCGAAGAGGGGAAGCCTTTATGGTTAATGTTAAAGATCATGAACTTGTGTCTTCGACAGAAATCGTTAAATCAGATGAAAGTCTGAGTGATAAAATTAATATCAGTCTAAATTCTGTATATACTTTTGATAGTGGGATTCATTCAAAGGCAATCAAGACAAAACCCAGCGCAGTTAAACTTGCCGATTTAGCGTACAATATAAAAGAAAGTGAGATTCAAAGGCTTAGTCTAATTCAGCCGATTCCACTATACATAAGAGGTCCCTTTATTACAAAACCCAAAAAAATTGGGAAGACTGGGCCAAAAACGACATCCGAATAATTTTACTATTCTTAAAAACCAATCAAAGTTATACCTTTTTTATATAACAATTGAGTAATAAGACTTGGTCTTTAGTTCGCACATCTTCATTTTTTATTTCTTGGCTCTAATCCTTGGAGTTTATTACTTTTCTCCGCACAGGCTAAGGCATTTGGTGCTTACATTGGGAAGTTACTTTTTCTATGCATGGTGGAACCCATGGTTCGTATTGCTGATGATTACTTCAACGATTATCGATTTTACATGCGGAAAAGTCATATATGGTTCTGGTTCAAAAACGCACTATAGAAAGTTAGGTCTATTAATTTCAATAATTGCGAATTTATCAATCCTTGGATTTTTTAAATATGGAGGTTTCCTTGCAGATAATATATCCGTTTTAGCACTTTCAGTTGGGTTAGGTGAAATTCCCCTACCAAATTTCTTTAGGGAAATCATATTACCAATTGGTATCTCTTTTTATACTTTTCAGTCAATGTCATACACTATAGACATTTACCGAAAGCACGCAAAGCCGGCGACAGATTTCCTTTCCTTTGCTTGTTACGTTTCAATGTTCCCTCAACTTGTTGCCGGACCCATTGTTAGATACAGTGATATAGCAAATCAACTAAAGGAGCGAATCCATTCAACGGGAACATTTGTTTACGGTTTCTCAAGATTCAATTATGGTTTTGCAAAAAAAATCCTACTCGCTAACCCTGTCGGTGAAGTTGCTGATTTGTGCTTCAGCGCCGGAGAATTATCATTAAGTACACCGGCTTCTTGGATAGGAATTTGCTTCTATTCTTTTCAAATTTATTTTGATTTTTCAGCCTATTCAGACATGGCGATCGGACTTGGAAGAATGTTTGGTTTTAGATTTAATGAAAATTTTAATTCGCCTTATAAATCAAAATCTATCACCGAATTCTGGAGAAGATGGCATATCTCTCTTTCTAGTTTTTTAAGAGACTATCTGTACATACCATTGGGAGGTAATAGAAAAGGCTCATCAAGGACCTACTTTAACCTTATTTTAGTGATGTTTCTGGGAGGTCTATGGCATGGAGCGCAATGGACATTCATTGCATGGGGTATTATTCATGGAAGCTTTCTTGTCATTGAAAGATTGTTTAGGGATTCCAGTTTATTTCGCAATGTTCCAAATTTAATCAAAGTATCATTCACTTTCACAATTGTAGTCCTCACTTGGGTTTTCTTCAGAGCGGAAAATTTTGATCGAGCATTTATCTATTTATCTTCAATGTTTGGCGCTGGTGATTCGAGTCAATCCTCAGCGATATTACTCAGTCAAGTCACCAGACCAATGGTATGGTTAATGGCAGTAATTTCCATTATTTTCATTTTCGCCATACCAAACTCAGGACAGTTTTTAAAAAAGTTAACCAAAACGAAAGTATCAATAGGCCTTCTATTGTTAGTTCTATCTGTATCTTTTATGTTTGCCCAAGATTTTAATCCATTCCTTTATTTTCAATTCTAATGGAATCAAAAAAGACAGAAAGCACCAATACACTCAAGCCTCAATTTGAATTGGTCATGGGGCATGTTGCTTGTCGAATATTTATAGCAATTTTTATTATCTTAATCACCATTCCTCCAATTTATAGAAATGCTTTTGATATCTCATCTTATTTTGATAACGAATCCTCTAGTGAGATTTTCAGTTTAGCTCCAATATTGAAAATTTTTAAAAAGCAAAAAGGCCTCCCACTGAATGTACATTTTAATGATTTTGAAGAGAATCTCAAATCCGCAGTCTTTGCAGAGCCACCTAGGAAAATAATACAAAGTTCTCTAAGTTTGGGACCACTCAAAGAAGGAAATCGTAAAACAAGCATTGGCGAAGAAGGTTGGTTGTTCTTTCGAAATACATTAAATACATTAACTGGATACGGCCCTTTAAAAGAGGAGCCAGACTTTGTAAATAAGGACCCAAATATCAAAAACGGAGGAGGCCCTTTATCCGTAATTAAGAAATTTGCTAACCAGTTAGATAGTTTCGGCAGCCACCTTATACTCGTCAACATTCCTACTAAGGCCATGGTCTATCCAGAAAAGATAGCGAAAAATATTGATGGACCAATCAGACACCCAGACGCTGAGAAGTTTTTTGCAGATCTTGAATCCATCCCAAACGTTGATGTATTAGATCTTACAGACCCACTTTTCCAACTTAGGAATAGTGTTCAAGTCTTTCTAAAACAGGATACGCACTGGACTCCTCAGGGGATGGAAGAGTCAGCAAAGATTATTGCAAATCATATCCATTCAATGGGTTTAAATTTTGATAAAACTAAGATTGATTATCAAGAAAAAGAAGAGCGTTCCGGATACGGAGATTTGGTTGATAATCTTCAAATATTTAAACAAGGTTTTAATAAAGAATTAGTCAATGTTCATCCTATTAAAGGAATGACTAAAGATATTAATTCTGAAGTTATTTTACTAGGCGATAGCTTTACTAATATTTACTCTAGTAATACTGGTCTTGGTTGGGGGAGTGGAGCAGGTCTTCCTGAGCACCTTGCCATTAATTTGGGAATGCCTCTAGATGTTATATCAATTAACGGTGGCGGTGCCACTGAAGTCAGAAAAAAATTAGCTCAACGGCGCGGCAGTGCCATTAAGATGAAAAATAAGAAAATTATTATCTGGGCCATAACTTCTAGAGATCTCTTCCAATCCGAAAGTCAAAGACACGAAGCTGGAATCAAATGGGATACTGTGAAATTTAATGAACTGGAGCCGAAAAAAGAACTGCCTAACTCACCAATTATTGTTCGAGCCAGACTCACAAAAAAACCCAACATACCTAACCCCCAACTGACTACTTATAAAGACCTCCTTTATGGTTCAGATTATGAAATTATTGAAAAAATTTCAGGGGATATCCAAGATGATAATGGCAAAATCGCAGTTATTAATTGGGCCTTCAAAAATAGAAAAATTAAGCCAAGTGCTGAATATGCTCTTGAAAGAGAGGCTATAATTAAACTTGTTCCATTCGAAGAAATGAAAGAACTTCAAACATTGGAGCAAGTTTACGATGGAGATATTTTTGATCTGTATTGGGAAGTGTCGGAAAATTCAGATAAAAGTACCGAAATTAATCAAATATTGGCTGAAAATACCGGTTTAAGACACAAAATTGCATCAATAACTAGTGGTATTTTTGCTATTTTTATCTTTTTAGGAACCAGGTTCATACCAAAACATAGTTGCTAATAAGGTTTTTTGAATTTGACCCAAGCAAGAATCCAAGGCACCATTCACGCCCCCTCAGAGGCAATATTATTAAGCAAAAAAACAATACATTCAAATGAACGCACGCATCTATCGAGAAAAAGACGCTGACATGAAAGTCCTAAAAGGAAAAACTTTTGCCGTGATCGGTTTCGGATCCCAAGGACATGCTCATGCACTTAATCTTAAAGAGAGTAAAGTCAATGTTATCATTGGTCTCTACAAAGGATCTAAATCTAGAGCCGTTGCAAAAAAATTAGGTTTTAAAGTCTACGACACAGCAGAAGCAGTTCAAAAGGCTGACGTTATTTTTATTGCTGCACCCGACACAAAGATTGGTGAAATCTACAAAAAGGATATAGAAAAACATCTTACCAAAGGAAAGACTCTTGGCTTTAGTCATGGGTTTGCAATTCATTATGGTACCGTTGTACCACCTGAAGATGTTAACGTCATTATGGTAGCTCCAAAAGGGCCTGGCCATATCGTTCGACGCCAATTCACTGAGGGTAAAGGAGTACCTGCCCTTATAGCTGTCCATCAAAATCCCGGGAAGGATGCAAAGAAGATTGCACTTGCGTGGGCTCACGGTGTTGGTGGAACAAGAGGAGGAGTCATTCAAACTACCTTTTTAGAAGAAACTGAAACTGACTTATTTGGTGAACAAACCGTTTTATGTGGTGGAGTTAGTGCCCTTGTTAAAACTGGATATGAAGTACTAGTTGAAGCGGGGTACCAACCTGAGATGGCATACTTTGAATGCCTTCACGAGCTCAAGCTGATTGTTGATCTAATGAACGAATCAGGCATTGCAGGTATGAGATTTTCTATCTCCGAAACTGCAGAGTGGGGAGATGTTTCAGTGGGGCCAACAATTATTGATAATGCGACAAAAAATAAAATGAAACGTGCTCTCAAAAGAATCCAAAACGGACAATTTGCTGAAGAATGGATCAAAGAAAACAAAAAGGGTCAGAAAACATTCAATAAACTTCGTAAAGAAGGTGCTGAGCACGGGATTGAAAAAGTTGGAAAGAGACTNCGNGGACTTATGCCTTGGATTAAGAAGAGATCCACCAAAGGTGCGCAAGCTTCTTATTCNTAACATTTTTAAAGAATTAATTAATTCAAAAGGCCAGGGGTTCAACCTGGCCTTTTTTTATGCTAGAATAAACTTGAAGCTCATAAAATTTAAAACTCATTAACTATAATGCCAAGAACGCAAAAGGTTCTAATTATTCTATTTTCAAGCATATTTGGTTTGAACATGTTATTTGGCATTGCTCCTCTAAATGAAAAAAATGAAGGGGTAATTTCAAAAAAATTAGACCCGATAAGGTGGACTGTGGGTGTTGCACAAAAATGGGATATGTTCCATAGCATCCCTACACTATCAGGATTAGAGCTTGAACTCATTGCCGAAAATATTAAAGGTGAAAAATTTAACCTTGGACCCAGTCTTCCTGACTTGGAAAAAATTAAACCTAAGGAAAGAATTAGGTTTCACTATACTTTTTTAAGACTCTTTCAGAATCCTTCTAACAATACATTTAAGGAA
The DNA here is from genome assembly GCA_002705125.1 of Verrucomicrobiales bacterium. Classification (GTDB taxonomy): domain Bacteria; phylum Verrucomicrobiota; class Verrucomicrobiia; order Verrucomicrobiales; family DEV007; genus EC70. Next base: position 5,246 of record PAHQ01000018.1, read on the forward strand.
GCTTATATTCTATCCTTACAAAAAGCTCTTCATAAAAGCGACCCAAGCCTTGTAAACTTCTCAATAGTTCTGCATCTAAATGTAATTAACAAGATAGATGATATTAAACTAGGATCTGATATATCTAGACCTATAGTTCAGACTTTTGGTCCTTACCCCCTGAATAAAAAAGAATGAAAGCATTTTGCTCTATTTGGTTGAAGGGGGTGGACCAAAGAAGGTACGCTATTTTTAGGATAGGTTTTGCTATCTTAATGTTATTACACTTTGCGTGTATTCTGCCATACGCTGTGTCACTTTTAAGTCATGAAGGCATTTCACCGTCAAGCATGTCAGCGATTGGATTTCACGAAATTACAGGGGGTATTTCAGTTTCAATCTTTAATTTAATAACGTCTCCTCTTTTGGTAAACCTTGCAGTCCTATTAGCCATCATTGCCTGTTTGCTAATGATTTCTGGGAAATACTCGAGAACCTCTCTGATCTATTGCTTTATTATCCAACTTTCATTCATCCATAGAGCCCCCATCTCTACAACAGGTTGGGACACCATTATTACAAACATTTGTTTAATCCTTATCTTTAGTCCACTTGGAGAGAATTGGGGGCTTAAAACCCTTATTAAAAATAGGCTTCAAATCAATTCTGTATCTGAAACTCCTCGGTACGGACTTGTACTGATCCAAATGCAAGTATTTGTGATTTATTGGCAAACAGTTTTACAAAAAATGGGTGATTATTACTGGGCAAATGGAGAGTCTATTACGTATTTTTTTCTATCACATCATGGTAGATTCTCAGGTCAATGGCCCGTCAATATTCATGGGCTTTTAGATAAGATAAACTATTTAACATTACTCACAGAGCTTGCAATACCGATCCTTTTGTGGATTTCAAAAACTAGAAAAATTGGTCTAGTAATTGGCATCAGCTTTCACGTTTGTATNGCAGCTCTAGGAATTAATCTTTTTCTATTTAGTCTCACCATGATTNTAAGCTATTTGGCTTTTTTAAAACCTTGGGAAATAGGAATGGGGAAATACNAAANTATTAGTCAAAGTAATTAGTTTGAAATAAGAATACTTCTGACTATTCGTTGATCACTTAAATCCTCAATCACAAAATCCGGTTCATACTGAGATAATTCATCACATGTAAAAGATCCTGTGGCCACGGCAAGGACTTTAGCACCAAAAGCTTTCGCGCATTTAATATCTTTTGGCGTGTCTCCAATAACTATCACATTCTCAGGATCAAAGTTACGATCATATTTTTCANATGCTCTTTCCAACGCTATGGGACCTAACTTATTCCGATCGTGGTGATCACAACCATAAGCACCAAATGTAAAGTGCTCCCCAATNCCAAAATGTTCCACTTTCATCTTTGCTCCTTCTTCAAGGTTTCCCGTTAGCAGTCCAGTATAGACTCCACGAATTTGAAAATTAACTGATAGTTCCTTGAGAAGCGTATCTACTCCTGGAAGCAAATGACCGGCAAATTTGGAGCTAGATAAATTCGAATTAAGTTTACTTAAATAATTATCAAAAAACACTTTTCTTTCTTTTACTGAATCTTCAATTCCAAGTGATTTAAAAATTTCAATAACTAATCCAGAATCTGTGCTTCCAGCCATATCTAGACTCAACGAATTACCTCCTATGAGATTATCAGAGTAAAGGTCTTCNATGGCACCATGAAAAGCATTCATGCCTGCACCTCCAGTATTCAATAAAGTGCAATCAATATCAAAAAGCAGAAGGCGGTTTTGCTTCGCACCCATATTTAAAAAAANATTTTAGCTATCCTCGCTTTAGCTTAGGCCTACCATCGTCACCCTCGAGCATCGCTATTTCATCNACCACATCTAAATGCTGATGGTCCTCATTTGGCTTTTCATACTCCTCTATTTCATCTTCCTCGTCTTCAACGTCCTCGTCTTCGTCCGGCAAATCATCATGATTCTTGAACTTGGGCTTTTGTAAGTGCTTTGCTAATGGAGAAAGCATCATAGTGATATTTCTGCCTGTGAGCTTTGGCTCTAAATCTACATGNGAAACACCACTCAAATCCTCTTTGACTTCTTTCATTAGATCAAAGCCAATTTCTTTGTGAGCCATTTGTCGACCTCTAAACATCAACTGAATTCGAACCTTGTCTTCTTGCATTAAAAATGACTCNGCACGAGTTACTTTCATGTTGTAATCATGCGCCTCAATTCCAACCCTAAACTTAACTTCTTTGAGTCTATGGACTTTCTTTGGTTGTTCTTTTTTGAGTTTCTTCTGGTCGTACTTATACTTACCGTAATCAACAATTTTACAAACAGGCGGTCTAGCGTTAGTTGAAACTTCAACCAAATCAAGGCCAACGCTTTTCGCTTTTCGAACAGCTTCCTGTGTATCCATTACACCCAACTGCTTGGCTCCATAAATGACCCNAACCTTTGGCGCTCTGATACGATCGTTGATCCTATCTCTTGGGGTCCATTTCCTAAAGTTTTTCTTTTTTGGTCTAGCGATAACTTTTCTCCTTAATATTAAATTTAATTAAATCTAGCATCAAATACAATCAAATAACAGGTCAAAGTGCACGGTTTCTTACCTCATCCTGAAAATTATTGATAAATTCTTCAGGACTCAGTGATCCGATATCACCTCGACTCCTGTGACGCACTGAAATGGTGTTTGATTCAACTTCATTAGCTCCGATTATTAACATATATGGAACCTTATCAAGTTGAGCAAGTCTAATTTTAGCGCCAATTTTTTCAGCTGAATTATCCATAGATGCTCTGGCACCAACTTCAAGCAGTTCATTGAGGCGCTCCTGAGCAGGACTAGTAAACTTTTCAGAGATTGGTAATATTCTAACCTGTTCTGGTGCCAACCAAGTAGGAAAGGATCCCTCAAAATGCTCAATCAGTACAGCCACAAACCTTTCGAGTGAACCAAAAGGTGCTCGGTGAATCATCACAGGTCTGTGAGGTTTGTTATCGGGTCCAATGTAACTAAGTTCAAATCTCTCTGGCAAATTATAATCAACTTGAACCGTTCCTAGCTGCCATTCTCTGCCAATAACATCCTTTACAACAAAATCTATCTTCGGGCCATAAAATGCAGCTTCACCTGATTCTTCGGTGAAAGGCACTTCTAAACTACTCGCAGCCTCCCTTAGTGCATTCTCTGCACGATCCCAATTTTTTGAATCACCCACGTATTTACTTGAATCAGCATCCCTGAGTCCAACTCGGACCCTATAATCGTCAATACCGAGAGTCTTTAAAACGATTTTTACGAGATCAAGACAACCTATGATCTCATCTTGAACTTGCTCATCGGTACAAAATAAATGGGCATCATCTTGGGTAAATGATCTGACTCTTGTTAAACCACCTAACTCTCCTGATTTTTCCCATCTGTAGACAGTTCCAAACTCATAAAGCCTAACAGGTAAATCACGATAGCTCCGATGCTCACTCGAAAAAATTTTGACATGGTGAGGACAATTCATAGGTCTAAGTAAAAACCCATCCATTTCACCCTCTTTAAGTTTATTAGATAGCTCACTGCATGTNCCGCCTTCATCAGCTANCTTTTNCATCGANTCTCTCTCAACTATTGGAGTAAATTGACTTTCCTCGTAATACGGAAAATGTCCACTTGTTCTGTAAAGGTCAAGCTTACCAATATGAGGAGTAAAAACTTGGCTGTAACCTTTTTTATCTAATTCACTTGTTATGAATTTCTGTAACTCATTTCTGATAATGGCTCCCTTAGGCTTCCATAGAACTAAACCTTGTCCNACAGANTCATCAAAATGGAACAATCCGAGTTCCTTACCGACTTTTCTGTGATCTCGCTTTTTGGCTTCTTCCAGCTGCTCAAGGTATTCATTGAGTTGAGTTTTATTTTTAAATGCAGTTCCATAAATTCTCTGAAGCTGCACATTATTAGAGTCCCCCTTATAGAATGCGCTAGCAACCGACATTAACTTAAATGCTTTACAATTTCCTGTTCGAGGAACGTGAGGGCCAGCACATAGATCCCAAAAATCACCATTCTTATATATAGATATTTCTTCTTCTTCTGGGATGTCATTGAGCAAATCAATTTTGAAGGTTGATTCTGTATCNCGTTCTCCAAGNGCCGCGAGGCGCCCANNCTTGGCTAACTTAAGGGCTTCGTCGCGGCTAACACCTATCCTCTCAAATTTTTGATTTTCTTTAACAACAGTAGTCATCTCCTTCTCGATAGCCTCAAAATCATCTGTGGAGATACGATGATTAAGTTCAACATCATANTAGAAGCCATTTTCTACAGGTGGCCCGGCCGCAAATTGAGCTTCCGGCCAAATTTTAGCAATAGCAGTCGCCAAAACATGAGCAGTAGAATGTCTCAATCGCTCAACGTCAGTCATCTGTGAGCGCTCCTCTAAAGTCTTTCTTTGATTTTCAGCCTCCATAATACGGAAGTTAACCAGTTAACCGGATAAGTGAAATTTACAACTTGAAACCCGCGGGAGAAGTAGGAATATAGTGTGATTAATCGGGGTGTAGCTCAGCTTGGTCAGAGCGCCTGCTTTGGGAGCAGGAAGCCGTAGGTTCGAATCCTATCACCCCGACCATTTCCTAAAAAACCATTTTCTGCTCTTTTTTAGCTAATTNTAAGGGATATTTATGACCAAGGTAACAACTGAGCAAGACCTTTATATTAAAATCAAGGAAGCATTTAACTCCGCAAATTGGGAATTTAGGGAGATAGAAGATAAGANGGTTATTGAAGCTGAATTTGAAGCACATCACGCCAAAGTTCCCTTACATGCTCAATCATTTGAGGAACTTATGGCAATTTCAGTGGTTTCTAGACTCTCTTTCTCTATTTTGCCTAAATCAATGAGGTCGGCACTTGATGCCCTAATGAGAACTAATATCACTCTCAATTTAGGCAATTTTGAGGCTAATCCTGTTAATGGCGAAGTTTACTTTAGGATTACTAATGTTTTCCCAGATTATAATTTCAACCCAGAAATCGTTACTAGCTTGGTCAGAGTTGCTATTGTTGAAATGGATAGAGTTACCCCATTTTTGTCAGAACTTAATAAGAACCCTAATCAACCGATAGCACAACTACTCGAACGTAAGGATCTGTTACCAGAATTCGAAAATGAAGGCAGCTAGCCCTTTAAAATTTGGTTGTTTCTAGTTAGTAACCTCTTTCTGAATAAAGAGCATATATATGCCTACAACGATAAGAAAAACACCAAAAAGAACTCTTAATTGAGGAGCAGATAAACTTTTCATTAAATCTGAACCAAAGTAAGCCGAAACTAATGCCGCTAAAGCAGCGACACCAGCGATCTTCCAATCAATTAAACCGGCTTGTGCATACTTAAAGGATGAGACAGATGCAGTCACCACCATCACCGCCAAGGAAGTTGCAATGGCTTGCTTCATTGAAAGACCAAGAAATCCTTTGAAGGCAGGCACCATCAAAATTCCACCACCGACACCAAGAAGAGAACCTAAAAGAGCCGCCAAGGCCCCGACTAATAGTGCAATGAATAATATCTGCATGGATAAAAAATTTATTTTTGATGGTTTAAGTCGCAAGCACTCTTATAACCAGTCTTTCTAAAATAACTCTATGGTCAAGAGCGCTAGTAACTAGAGATCTGTTTGCTCGCAAACATTCGAAAAGAGATTTCTGTAGTTGTGAAAGAGAAAATTTTCTACACTCTGAAGACGCAAGAAAAATCGGGTAAACACTTAAACCTCCATCTTTTTTTCGCGGTAAATGAGCCGTTTCTGATTCGCTTAACCGAGATAGTGAGGATTCATATGAACGATAATTTCGAGTGGCTTTAATTCCATGCCTATCAGCTAAGTCTTTCGCAATTAAAAGCCTTCTAATGGTAGGGACAACAGCAGCTAAAAGAATACCTATGGCACTTTCACCTTGATATAAAAGGTGATCAATGTTCCTAAGAGCGGAAGAAAGATCCTTTTTTGCAATGCTATTACCTAATTCGAAAACAACTCCAGCCCTTGTTAAAGCTACTTGATTGAGAACATGCTCTACAGTTACCGTTCTTTGATCTTTAGAAAGAAATAGATCAATTTTTTCAATCTCATTATTAATCTGAGTAAAGTCAGTACCCGCAAGCATAACGAAATGCTCCAAAGCTTCTGGTTCAAATTGCAAACTCTTATTACTTGCTAGGTTCCTAACATGGTTCTTAACCTGATCTTGCCATCCGTCTCGAGTCATGTCTGGCTTATCAAAAACCTTAACATTGCCTACCTTAACAAGCTTCTTATAAAATGAGCGCCTCTTATCAATGGATGGCGCACTGAGAATAAAAATAATATCATCNGGCAAGTCCTTTGAAATGAATTGAGCTAAAGCTTCCGCAGTATCCAAGACTGAAGCAGCTTTACCCGTTTGTGAATCAGCGAATACGTTTGCCCCTTTTAACCAAACTACTTTTTGACCTCCAAAAAATGGCAAGGTCTGCAAAGCACTAAGCGTCTGAGTGATAACCTTAACTGCAGAGTCAGCGTTCTCTGATACCCCATCAATAACCTCAGCTCCAAACTCAGCATCTTCCTTTGGAGCAAGAGCATTAAAACAATTCAAAGCCGCTTCCTTCAAACTCGCTTCATCTGTACCAACAAAAGCATGAATGTTTTTTGAAGACTTAGATGACACGCTTTTCTTTTTTGTGACCACAATTGAATTTGATCTGCAATAGCATACAATAAAAGTAAAAAAAGAGTTACAACTTAAATCGCTTAGTGCTTGCCGAGCTTGATGCTTAATGCCTTATTAATGATATCATTCCAAAAAGATCTAAATATTGTGATCTTTCCCTAAATGATTAGTACTAATAAAGAATCATCATGAAAAAATACTCTCACATATTTGCCATTTTAATCCTAACAGCAATCGGCTGTAGTAAACAAGAGCCAGAGGAGAAAGTATCAGAAGAATCAACAGTTAAAGCTGTTCCAGTCCTTAATGAAGACAGCTCCATCGAACCTGCTACCACCGACACCTCTAAAGAGCCCACTTCTACCATAGACAATGATTCGGAGATAGATGTTGTTCCTGAGGAAGAGAATGTAAAATTGGGTAAACATTCCTCCACAGCTAAGAGCCTCATGAAGTTAATGAACGGTTTCATTGATAATTTATCTCTGGTTAGAGACAAAGAAAGCGCCGAAGCTGCCGTGGCTAAGTTTGACGATATGGCAGAAAGCTTTGAAAAGATAGCCGCAGAGATGGAGGCTTTAGGCAAACCAACTGGCCAAGAGGCCCAGGCAGTAATAACGCTGTTTGAGCAAACTGAAAAAGAGCTTCAAGAAAAATTGTCTGGAATTATGGGGTTCCTCTTAGGCAATGAAGAAGTTGGTAAAATTATTACCCCTGCATTACAAAAATTTGGTGAACGTATGAGTGACTTAGATCCTTTAATGGAAAAGTGGTCAGGCAAGTCAGGTCAAGCAAATGAAACTCCTCCAATTGGTGGAGGATTTGAAGAGCCTTTGGAGAGTACAATTGATAATGGGAACGAATAACATTAAAAAAATTCAACTATAAATTAATTTTATCATTTCATTTCATTTTAAATAAAGGTCCTCATTGACAAAATGAGGACCTTTATTTTTATAACTCAGACAAATGATTAAGAAGATCGCCACCATCAATTTTCTACTTTCTACTTTAGTAATAACTAGTTTTTCTAAACAAGCACTGCCAGCTTCAAAAGAAATTACTGTAGCCATTGATTCACTACTTAATAATTCGATATCACAGTCAAAAATTCCTGGTGCAGTCCTATGGATAGAAAGGGAGGGAAAATCATATCATAAGTCTTATGGAAATAGGTGTATTACTCCTACCATTAAAAAGATGACAAATGATACTATTTTTGATGCTGCGTCCCTCACTAAAGTGATGGCGACAGCTCCATCAATTATGGTGTTAATTGATCAGGGCAAGATATCAATTGATGATAAAGTTATAAAACATCTGCCTCAATTTAAAGGAAACCAAAAGAAAAGAATAACAATAAAGCAATTACTAACGCATACATCAGGACTACCTCCAGTCCTACCTAGAAAACCAGATTGGAAAGGTTACGACAAAGCCATCGACCTTTGCTACTCAGTAAACGTTATTGATACTCCAGGTAAAAAATTTAGATACAGTGATGTTAATTTTATTTTACTTGGTGAGATCATAAACCGGGTTTCAGGCCTGTCCTTGAAAAAATTCTCAGAAGAGGAAATTTTTTACCCTCTAAAAATGAAAGATACATGCTTCTTACCAAATCGAAAATTAATCAACAGAATTTCACCCACCACTAAAGAAAAGGGACTATTGATTCATGGCGTTGTTCATGATCCCTCAGCGAGAGCAATGGGAGGAATCGCAGGACATGCTGGGCTTTTTACTACAACTAATGATCTAGCAAAGTTCTGCAGGATGATCGTAAATGACGGAAAAATTGGAAATGTTAGGATATTGAATAAGCAAAGCATTGAGCTGATGACAAGAAACCACACGTCAATTACTAAACACAAAGTGAGTAGAGGCCTTGGCTGGGACATTGATTCAAGATATTCTGGTGCTAGAGGTGATATTTTCCCAAAAATGAAATCTTTTGGTCATACTGGTTGGACAGGAGGATCTGTTTGGATTCACCCAAACACGAAGAGCTTTGTTATTCTTTTTAGTAATCGCAATCACCCAATAGAACGACGTTCTATCAAGTCGATACAACACGAGCTTGGAAACCTGTCAGCTAAGGCATTTGGTTTAAAGTCTAAGTAATTATTTGCCCTCATTCAAACGTTCTGCAAGCTGTTTAGGCAGGCCCTCATCTAGGATTTTTTCTTGGGTCCTTTTGATATTATATTCAATACGCCTATTAATGACTCGCTGAGCTCCTAAGTCATAAATACAATATGACGATCTTGGGTCTCCATCTCGAGGCTGTCCAACGCTACCAACATTTATCTGATATTTTTTTCCTGGCTCTATTTCTAGTGACTTTCCGGTATATTCTTCAATACGTAAGGACTTAACGTAAAAAGCCGGAACATGAGTATGTCCAAAAAAACAAACAGGAGTGTATTGGTAACCTAAGCTTTCTAATGCATCAAACTTCGTAGTTACATATCCCCAAGAGGCAGGCGAGTCTAAGGTAGCATGCACAATGGTAAAATCTCTGACCTGCCGTAATAATTTTAATTCTCTTAGATATAACTTATCTTCAGAATCTAGATTATCTCTAGTCCATTGCATGGAGTGCTGAGCAAGTGGATTTAGCCCCACTAATTCTGAATCCGAAGATGCAACTTCATCATGATTTCCTTTAACGACTGGACAATCTAGGCTTCTAATAATATTCAAGCACTCACGTGGATTTGCATTGTATCCAACTATGTCTCCAATACAAACGTAGTGGGTGCAATCGTGATTTTTTGCATCTTCCAACACAGCATTGAGAGCCTCAAGATTTGCATGAATATCACCAAAAATTGCAAACTTCATTTATTGGCGGATGTTAGATTAGTGAACATTACTGCTTGTTCGAATCTTCACTTTTTATCAGTTTTTCCTTCGTAGGGATATTAAGCTCAGACTCAAGTTTCTTTAGATCTATTAAATCAACTCTTCTAAAAATTTGAGGTGATGACAAATACATTTTTTTTAAAAGCTTATAGGCTCGTTCTTGATTAGCAGGATCTTTGGCAATTAGCAGAGCAAATTTTCTACGATAAAAATCAGGAGCTTTTGGATTCTTTAAAAGCTCTCTATATGCATCAATTGCCAAAGAAATATTATTCTCCTCTTCAAGATAATAAGTAGCTATAGCCTCATGAATTATATATTTAGATTTTTCTTTTCTCACCATTGTCTTAAGCTCATCAATGCTCTTGGCTTGAACTAATTCATTTACAAGGTACCCCTCAAGTCTCTCCATATCTCTATGCAGCGTCAAAGTTCGAAGCTTTCCATCATTATAAAGATTTGAAACGACCTCGTAAGCTTCTTCTTCCATACCAACGCACTTAGCAAGCTGAGTTGCATAAGCCCTATAAATGTAAGTTGGCGCATCTTTGGCTTGAGATGATTTAAAATACCATTCAGAAGCAAGTTTTGGATTGTTATATTTTTGAGAATAGATATCTCCTATGACCATCGGCAGTCTATAGCTCTCTGGAGTCCACTTCGCTCCCTCCTTTGCAAAACTTAACCCCTTCTCAAGATAACTTGGCATAATCATTTTTTCTATTCGCCATAGCTCTAAGTCATCTTTAGAAAATTCAGATTTGCTACGATAATAAGCATATGCATTCCATGCCATATCCCAAGCCGCTAAATCCCAATGCTTTGCAAAACGAGGCTGTAGCGAAGTCGTCACTTTGCGGAACCGTTCCACAGAACCCCAATCCTTATCTCGAAATGCTTCATGAGCACGTAAATCATAAATACTTGCAACCAGTGAACGAAATCCACCTATTGCACCAATAAAACTTGCTTGTGTGAGTTGCTCCCTAGCCGACATGTTAGGAACCCAATCCCGAAATCCTAGATCCTTTAATTTTTGTTCAGTTTGAGATTCGAAGGGTATTCTCAAAAATCCAAAAACCACCAATATGGCAAGGATCATTAAAACCCGGCCACAAGAAAATAATTTTGATTTTATTACAATAATCAAAGCTCTTTTTTAGCGAAAATTACCCAACTTACAAAACTATAGATAAAAAGATAAAAACCCGTCAAACCAGTTAGACGAAACATCAGACTCATTGGGACAGATTGCCCACTGACAATACCATCAACAACATTAAAGATCTGCAAGTTTGGAAAAATAATTGCAACAATCCCGGCAATGAATCTTTGTAACGCCCCATGCATATCACCTTCTGGAAAATAATAATTAAGGGCCATGGACTGGGCGTGTCCTATGAAATAGATGACTAAACTTACGATGATGGTAAACAAGGTAGAGCTTGCAAAGGTGGAAACAACAAGAGCTATAGCAGCAGCCACAGCGGCCTTTAAAAAAACCGCAACGACACCATTGATAAGTTCGAGTCTCAAACCTTGAGCAAAAATATCCTCTCTTAATGAAGATATTTGTTCTTGAGAGGGCTGGCCACGCATTTGATTGATCTCTTCTGCAAGGATTCCGTGCTGCCTAACAAACAAAACAGCAAAGAAAAGAATCGACATCAAGAGCAGACTGACTGCGACAAGAAACAAAATACCAAGAAGCTTGCCAACTAAATACTCAAACCTAGGTACTGGTTTTGTAAGAATACTATAAAGAGTTCTATCTTCTATATCCTTAGGAATTAGTAAAGCCGTTCCGACAATAGAGAAAATACTGGCGAAAAGAGTCATTGCCCCAAATGAAACATCCTGAAGGATCTTAAGCTCCTGCTCAAAAGTGAAATTGAGGAACAATACATTTGCCCCAATAATTAAAACACTAAAGATCAACAGAAAGTAAAATACTTTCATCCGAACCAGTTGGGTGAAAGTATTCATAGCAATAGCCATGACACGTGAGAGTGAAAAAAGTTTAAACTTTGAATTCAGCTCGTTATCAATTGATTTGTTATTTTCAACTGTCATGAATCATTTCTAGCATCTTTTGAATCTCCTCCTGTCTCCTTCAAAAAGAGGGTTTCTAAGGTCGTTCTAGGTCGACCCGATCTAACTAAATTTACACCACTTTCCTGATTAACTAGATCGGAAATTTTTTTCAATAAATCAGATCCGGCATTTTCCAAAACGATCTCAGTCTGATCCTCAATTTCAATTAACTTTTTCAAGCTTCCTTCACGAACCAGCTTACCTTCAAAAATAATTCCTACCCTGTCACAAACTTCCTGAACTTGCTCTAAAAGATGAGATGAAAGTATTACCGTAATTCCTTGTTCTTTCAGTTGCATGATTAGGTCTCGAATCTTTCTTGATCCCGCTGGATCAACTCCTGCAGTCGGCTCATCTAGCACAACCAGCTTAGGTCTGCCAACCAGAGCTTGGGCCAAACCGATTCTTTGTAACATTCCTTTAGAGTATCCAGCGAGCCTTCGATCCCTCGCGCCTTCGAGTTCAACCAAGTTTAATAATTCAGATGTTCTCTCTTTGATGGCTTTTCGCTTAAGCCCACAAAGCTTTCCATAAAAGGCTATCGTCTCGGCTCCCGTAAGATACTTATAGAAGTAAGGGTTTTCAGGAAGAAACCCAACCGAACCACGACTAGCTGTTTCAGTACTACTCATACCAAAGACAGTGGAGCTTCCGGAAGTAGCAGATATCAGCCCAAGAAGCACTTTCATCGTTGTACTTTTCCCGGATCCATTAGGGCCAATTAATCCATAAACTTCCCCAGGCTTTACCGACAGAGACAAATTATCGACTGCCACTACCTTTTCTTTCCTGAAAGGAAGAGGAAAGATTTTTGTAAGGTTTTTAATTTGTACGGCTGTGGGCAGGTCTTTCGACATGATGATTCTCTTTAAATGAAATTAAGTGCCAGTATTTGGTAAGAACAAGCATCAAAAAAAAAATCTGTTTACCTGAAACAAAAAACCCGTGCTCGAAAATCAATATCCGAACACGGGCACTCAGCTATTACCAACTCAGAAGAATTGATACTTTAATCACTAACTCACCTCAATTTGCACCTTTCTGGGCTTTGANGATTCAACTTTTGGTAGTGAAACTCCAAGGATTCCATTCTCGAACTTGGCGGCTATAGCGCTAGATTCAGCATCCTGAGGAACTTTGAAGGATCGTGAAAATTTACCAACTGAGAACTCCGTTCGGTGAATTTTTTCATTTTTGACTTCTTTCTCCGATTTCCGCTCACCAGTAATAGTAATTTTACCATTTTCTACACCCACTTGAATGTCTTCTTTTTTTACTCCTGGAACTTCTAGATCAATTTTATATCTTAATTCATTTTCTGTAACGTTAACTGCTGGAGTCCAATCTAATTCCTCATTAACCTGGCCATCATCATTTAAATATGGTCTCTGACCAAAGTTCATTAAATTAGATAATTGGTTGGTAACGTCATGAAATTCACTTATTGGGCTCCATTTAATTAGACTTCTCATATTATATTTCTCCTTTATTGTTTTTATTAGTTAATTGTTTATTTTTAAAATGTACTGTTATAGTACAGCTATATCTATGCCAATTAGTGATAAGTAACATGCTAAACGTTTATAATAAACAAGTTATGATATATATTTTGACTCAATTAAAGCATCTTATAGAGACATTATGTTCCATTTAAGTATATCTATAATCTCATTAAAGTGTCATTTTGTCTCTATTTAAACCTCGTTATGAAACTCTCCCTCTCTTTTTTTATCCAAATAATTATTTTAATCTCTACCCCAAAAGCATGGGGTAAAGAAATTCGATTCATTGATATTTCAAAAGACTTGGATCGTCAGATCATTGTCGACAAAGAAAAGGGTCAATATTTAGGTCATCCAACAACGACTCTATTAAATGATGGAAAAACGGTCCTTTGCGTATACCCAAAAGGACATGGTAAAGGGGCTATTGTTTACAAGAAAAGTGATGATGGAGGCAAGAGCTGGAGCGAACGCTTAGAAACACCAAATAATTGGACCAGCTCAAAAGAGGTTCCCACACTATTCCAAGTTAAAGATCAAAAGGGAAAAGAAAGGATTGTCATGTTTTCAGGGCTATACCCAATTAGAATGGCTACCAGTGAAAACAATGGTAAGACATGGTCAGAACTTAATCCTATCGGGGACTTTGGCGGCATAGTGGCTATGGGAACAATGATTAAAGACTTAAAAAATCCTGGGCATTACCGAGCCCTTTTCCATGACGATGGAAGGTTCATTGCGGAGGGTTCAAAAAAACAAAATCCTGTAATGTTTACTTTGTACAGCTCATTATCCACTGATGGAGGAATGACATGGCAAAACCCCAAAGAAATTTTTTCCTCAAGTTTTATTCATCTCTGCGAACCAGGTGCAATCAGATCTCCAGATAAACGGCAACTATGTGTTCTCCTAAGAGAGAATTCGAGACAAAAAAATTCGTATCTCATATTATCTAATGATGAAGGAAAGACTTGGTCGAAGCCGAAAGAATTACCCATAACGTTAACTGGAGATAGACACACCGCAAAATACCTTCCAGATGGAAGGCTTTTTATTTCTTTTCGTTGCAAGACCGCGATAGGCTCAAAATTAGGAGTTGATAAGAGTCCGATCCCTCATGAGGGCGACTGGGCTGCATGGGTTGGAACATATGACGATATAATTGAAGGAAACTCTGGTCAGTACGTCATTAAAGTGGCGGATAACAAAAAAGGTTGGGATACTACATATCCGGGAGTTGAATTGCTAAGAGACGGAACCATTCTTACGACAACTTATGGTCATTGGGAAAAAGGGGAAGAGCCCTATATTATTAGTGTTAGAATAAAATCTCAAGAGTTTGATGAATTAGCGAAAGATTCTTGCGCTCTTAAGGTTGAGAAAAGCAAAATGAGCTTCAAATAATTATAATATAATTATTTAAGAAATGAGCCTGATAAGGCAATAACTAACTTCTTGTAGATACTTTTCTTGACCAAACTGCCTNAAGACATTCAATATTTAATAACCGCTAAATGAATGAATCTTACTTAAAGATATTTTTTCTACTTTCTCTTTGTCTGAACGTACATGGAAATNAAAACGACCATGCGAAAAACATGACAATGAGCAAAGAGCTATTCAGAAATGAAATAAAAACTCTTTTCGATAGCCAATGCTTAAAATGCCATGGAGGCGATAAGACAAAGTCCTCTTTCGATCTTAGTAGTCGANAAGGATTAATNGCAGGTGGAGATCAGGGTATTGCCNTAATNCCTGGCAACGCCAAAGAGAGTCCACTCATTAACTATCTTAGGCACAGTGAAGAACCCTTNATGCCACCTAAAGAAGATAAGATGCAAGAGTCATCTATTAANTTAATTGAAAAATGGATAGATTTAGGAGCTGCATATGACAGCCCACTTGTTGAAAGGTCTAACGGCGAAAAGGCTCCCATGAAAGTGACTGATGAAGATCGATCTTACTGGGCATACTCTCCTATCAAGACGAGTTTTGGAAATAAAAATAATCTTGATGATTTTATTAAATCTAAAGAAGTGGCCACACCCAGAGTCTTGGGAAGGCGCCTTCATTTTGATCTGATCGGCTTACCTCCTGACCCAGATAATCTTGATGATTTTGTAAATAATTATTCCAGTAAAAATTATAAANCACTTATTGATGGTTTGTTATCAAATCCAAAGTTTGGAGAAAAGTGGGCACGGCACTGGTTGGACGTAGCGAGATTCGGTGAGAGTCACGGTTTCGAGCAAGATTATGACCGCAAATTTGCATTCCATTATAGGGACTTTGTTATTCGTTCCTTTAACTCCGACATGCCATATAATGAATTCACAAAATGGCAAATAGCTGGAGATGAGTTAGCTCCTGATGACCCGATGGCAATGATGGCCACAGGGTTTTTGGGGGCGGGAGTGTATCCAACCCAAATTACCATCAGTGAAGCTGAGAGAATACGATACGANGCTATGGATGACATGCTTGGAACAATGGGCACTGCAATGTTAGCAACCACAATTGCTTGTGCTCGCTGTCATGATCATAAATATGATCCAATTCCTACAGCAGATTATTATAACATGCTTTCNGCATTCACTACGACTGTAAGGAGCGATGTGGATATTGATTTNGCGTCAATGAATCCAAAAGATAATGAAAGTCTTAGAAAAAAAGTTAACGANGTCAGATCAAAATTAAAAAANTATGAAACAAATGATCTTAAAAAATCATTTGAAAAATGGCATTCAAATCTGAAAAAAGGTAACTTAATCACAAAGACTAAAAGTCCATGGTCAATTTTAGTTCCTGAGCAAATTAAATCTAAAGGCGGGGCTAAGTTTTTAAAACAAGATGATGGTTCTTATTTAGTGACAGGTAATAATGCAAATTTTGATACTTATACATTTACTGCCAAAAATTCACTAGAGAAGATAAGTGCTATTCTAATTGAAGCATTGAAAGACGATTCAATGGTTAAAGGAGGCCCCGGAAGAGCCAGTAACGGTAACATAGCTCTGAGTGACTTTAAAATAACAGCAGATGGCAAAACACTTAAACTCATTAATCCAAGAGCNACTTTTGAGCAAACAAATCTACCGATTTCGGCAGCCATTGATGACAATCCGAAATCTGCCTGGGCGCTAGACCCTAAATTTGGAAAAGACCACTCTGCAATGTTTGATATTAGCANTGATTCAAATTCCAAAAAAGGAGATCAGTTAGAAATNAAACTCCATTTCAATAACAATCACAAACATAACATTGGGAGGTTTAGGATTTCGGTTACCGATAAAGANGCCTCAACTCTTTCAATTAAGAATCTAAATTCTGGTCCAGAAAAAATAGTTAAGGAAATTCAAGATGCCATTACTTCAAATAGTGGAAAATTCGATAAATCAAATATAGAAAAAATACTAACTCTTTATAAGACTCTTGACGGTCATTGGAATAAACTAACTTCCGAATTAAAAGAACTCGAATCAAAGCAAAAGAAGGAGATTGCNAAAGTNATGATTTGCTCGAGTGGAAATAAAGTCAAACCNATGCGACACCACACTAGTAGTGGAAGTATTCCAGATTTCTATAAACAAACTTATTTCTTAAATCGTGGTGATGTTAGACAAAAAGGTGAAGTNGCTTCATTAGGATTTCTCCAAGTTTTGAGTAGGGGGACAGAAATAAAATCTAAAGGTAGGACTGCAGTTGCAGAGTGGATTACTGATGTAAATAATGGCGCAGGGCACTTACTTGCTAGGGTTATCGTAAACCGTATTTGGCAGCACTACTTTGGCATAGGAATTGTTTCAACTCCGAACGATTTCGGTTTCCAGGGAGAAAAACCTAACCACCCTGAACTGCTAGATTGGTTAGCTTTAGAGCTCATTGAAAATGGTTGGAGTCTGAAACACATTCATCGTCTGATTCTTGAAAGTAAAGCATATCAGTCACCTCGAGAGCCAAGAAGGCTCGAGGCCGAAGCCATTCGAGATAATGCTCTAGTCGTATCTGGCCTTCTAGATGAAACTATGTACGGTCCAGGCACTCTAAAAGAAAGCATGAACAGGCGGAGTATTTATTTTTTCATTAAAAGAAGTAAACTTGTACCAATCATGCAATTATTTGATTGGCCTGACTCTTTGTCAAGTATGGGTAAAAGGTCAGTGACAACAACACCATCTCAAGCATTAAGCTTTATAAATGATCCAAACATTAGGAAAATGGCTGTCGCATTTGCCGCTAGGTTAAAAAATTCGGATGATCCTGTAGCTCTTGGATACAGAATTGCATTTGGAAGGAAACCAACGAGGATTGAACTTCAGACCGGTATTAATTTTCTTAAAGCTCAAACAGATAGCTACTCTGGCAATAAAGAAAAAGCTCTCACGAATTACTGTGGAGCATTGATGAGTTCAAACGAATTTATTTACATCGAATAAAAATTATGAATCACTGCGGAAGAATACAAAACGTTTCAACCCGTCGAGCACTCTTGCAACGTGCAGGAGGAGGCATAGGTATGCTGGCATTAAATTCTCTACTCAATCAGAATTCAATCGGCTCACAAAATAATTCTATTAACCCATTAGCCTCGAAAAAACCTCACCACAAAGCTAAAGCTAAAAACGTAATATGGCTTTTTATTAACGGAGGACCAAGCCATGTAGACACTTGGGATTATAAGCCCGGGCTAGTAAAAGCAGACGGACAGAAACTCGATGGATTCGATAAGACAACTGGATTCTTTGATAATGCTGTAGGACCACTACTGAAGTCTCCATTTGAATTTAAACAGCACGGACAAAGTGGCATGTGGGCATCTTCTTTGTTTCCTAACCTTTCAAAACACGTTGATAAAATGGCATTCATAAAGTCATTTCACACGCAATCTAACAACCATAGCCCTGCTCTTTTTATGGCCAATACGGGCGTTACAAGAATGAGTCATCCATGCGTTGGCAGTTGGGTAACTTATGGCCTTGGATCCGAAAATGAAAACCTTCCAGCATTCGTGGTAATGTCAGATCCTCTAAACAGAGGCCTACCAAAAGGTCATGCTGCTAATTGGAGTAGTGGCTTTCTTCCAGGAGCTTATCAGGGCACTTGGGTAAGATCAAAAGGTGAACCTATACCAAATTTGAAGAGAATAGGTGAGTTAAGTGATCAGCAGCAAAGAGCTCAACTTGATCTGATTGGGAAATTAAATAACGAACATCAAAAAAAATATCCAGAGGATAAAGAACTCACAGCTAGAATAAGAAGTTTTGAACTTGCTTATAGGATGCAACAAGAGGCACCAGAATGCTTTGAAGTTGATAGTGAACCCGAGCATATCAAAAATTTATACGGTCTAAATGAAAAGAGATGCTCTCACTTTGCAAGGCAATGCCTAATGGCTAGGCGAATGGTTGAACGTGGAGTTCGATTCGTGCAGATTTATTCTGGCGGCATGGAGAATCAAAGAAGTTGGGACGGCCATGGAGATATTAAGAAGAACCATTCACAATTTGCAGGTGAAACTGATCAGCCAATTGCAGGTCTTCTTTCTGACCTTGAACAACGTGGTCTACTGAAAGATACTTTAGTTATTTGGGGTGGTGAATTTGGCAGGCTTCCAGTCTCACAACTTTCAGGTGGCAAACCTACTGGAAGAGATCATAACCCTCATGCCGGTTGCTATTGGTTTGCAGGTGGAGGATCTAAGGGAGGCACTTCATATGGTGAAACAGATGAAATAGGTCACAAAGCGGCAGTGGATAAGGTTGAGATCCATGACATTCACGCGACTATTCTTCATCTTTTAGGTATGGAGCACAAAAAACTCACTTACCTTCATAGTGGTCGACGCTTCAGATTGACTGATGTTGCGGGCAACGTCATTAATGATGTGGTGGCATAAGACTGAAAGTATTATTTCTTATAATTTCTAACATCTACTTTTACCTCCATTGTTCTTCTCTTACCTCCACCGTAAAAAGTTCCACGTATAGGAGCCACATCATCATAGTCTTTACCTATCGCAATTTTGATGTACTGCTCATTAACAATTTTATTATTAGTAGGGTCTAGCCCAATCCATCCAGCATTTGGAACATAAACCTCCACCCATGCATGAGAAGCCTGTGAGCCTATCATCGCATTTTCTCCGCTACCACCAGAAGGATCCCAAATATAGCCGGAAACATATCTCGCCGGAATCTTTATACTTCTACAATAGGCTATCAATAAGTGAGCAAAGTCTTGGCAGACTCCTCTTTTGTCGTTAAATACTTCATAGGCTGTCGTTTCTGCTGTGGTTGATTCTGTACAATAAAAACAAACATTATAAACAAAGGTCATTAAGGAGTAGCAAGTTTGAAAAACATCCTCAGAGTTGTCTTTAACATCTAGTGCTTCCTTCCAAAGAGATATGGGCCAGTTTACATAAGTGCTACCATTTAAAAATTCGTAACAATCATCTCTTTCTATTAGTCCAAGTAAATCATCGTGCTTTGAACCATAGGGTAAATTTTTATAATCTACCACGGCCTCAATAGATACAGTCGAACGTGACTCTATTTGAAGTTTTTTATGGGGACTATTTACCTCAAAATAATGTACCGAATTACCAAATAAATCTGGGTACTCCGTAAGCTTAGTTGCTGGCAAAACAGTCAGAAGATAGAAATCTAAATTTTGATAATAACCATTTAATGGTTTTAATCTGACCTGATTAACATTTTCCCTAGCCTCTTCACTATAAGAAAAAGTAGTCTTGTGTATAATTGAATACTTCGAGATATTCTGAATAGTTTCAGAACTGCTATCCAAGTTAATATTTATCTCTTCAGTCACTGGTGTGTTTATTTGTTTTTTCACTAGTATTAAATGAACNGTCTATTGTTGTTGCTGTTGTTGCTGCTGATAATCTTGAATGACAGGATTAGGTAATTCAGGGGCCTCAATGGTTGAAGTGGGTAACAAAATATAATGATCAAAAATTTGTTCCCCAATGCTATTAATCTTATCCTGAATATGGTCCAGATAATCATGAAGTCCGAGAAGCTCGATATCAGTTTTGCCATTAAAATCTATGCTCGCTAACACAGCTCCCGTTATTCTCTCAGCNTCATTACTAAAATTTCCCCGTGGAGTTTGTGAAATCTTATGCATTATAGAATCAACCTCATTCAAACAAAATCGTAACGATCTTGGAAAGTTTCCGTCAAAGAGGAGTAAAGATATACTCTCTTTCTCTGTAATAGTTGTTCCTATAGAAGTAAGGTATGTAGCTCTGGCGCTACATGATTTTAATACGGTAGGCCAAGGTGAGACAGATANAGATTTTTTTTCATATAGAGAAGGAATGTCTACTATGCGGGTTGTCTTGTCAGCTCTCTCTAAATACTTTCCTAATTGAATAAATAAATATCCTTCATTATGCGCAATAGTAGATTGTACTAAACCTTGGAATAGTAATGAAAATCTGATAATCCGATTAAAAAACTCATGTTGGGAAAACTCCCATTCTGTCTTTGCTGATTCACTTTTTAGAAATAAGTGTATGCGATTTANTTCGCGCCACATCTCCTCAGAAATTTTATCTCTAACCATTCTAGCATTCTCTCTTGCCAAAGCGATGCACTGAATAATACTGTCCGAATTAAACTTAGAAATAGAAAGAAATTGGAGAATTCCTAGCTCCGGATCCTGCTTCTTTATTCTATCAAAGTCTTCATCAACACATAAAACTTCAAGGATTGGCCTCCAACCTGAATTATCCATTTGCCTAGATCCTTGTCCAAGATCCAAAAGAAATTGAGAACTAGTTTCCAATATTCTAGCAATATTTTCAGCCCTTTCAATGTATCTGGACATCCAATAAAGGTTATCTGCAGATCTGGATAGCATTAATTTGATCTTAAAAGATTTAATTTGAGCGGAGTACCCAAGTATCCTTACTCCCACCACCCTGAGATGAATTAACCACTAAAGATCCNTTATTAAGAGCGACTCTNGTTAATCCACCAGGAAGAACTTCAACTGTTTCNCCATAAATGACGAAGGGCCTCAGATCAATATGCCGCCCCTCACAAATGCCATCGCAAATCGTAGGATGCCTTGATAAAGAAATTACGGGCTGAGCAACATAATTACGTGGATTCTCATTAATTTTTTTACTAAAGTTTTCTCTTTCTTTTTTTGTTGAAGTTGGGCCCATTAGCATTCCATAACCTCCTGACTCATTCGCTGCTTTAACAACTAATGACTCAAGATTATTAAGGACATGATTTCGTTCATCATCATCGTAGGTTAAAAAAGTCGGGACATTTTTTAATATGGGTTTTTGCGAAAGATAATATTCGATCATTTTAGGGACAAANGCATAGACTACTTTGTCATCAGCTACCCCCGCTCCTAGAGCATTGGCTAGTGTAACGTTTCCTCTCTCGCAGGCTCCGACAAGACCCGGCACACCGAGCATTGAATCTTCTTTAAAAACCGTTGGATCTATAAAATCGTCATCAATACGTCTNTAGATGACATCAACTTGAACTAAGCCAGTTGTTGTTCTCAAGTATACGATATTATCTATAACGATGAGGTCACGACCCTCTACAATTTCAATTCCCATCTCTTGAGCCAAAAAAGTATGCTCAAAATAAGCACTATTATAAACACCGGGACTAAGCAAAACACAAATAGGGTCAGATTTACGAACTGGAGCCACAAATTTTAGGGCATCGTGTAACATTTGAGGATAATGGTTAACAGGTCTAACATTCATATCCCTGTAGAGATTAGGAAAAGAACGTTTCATGACTTCCCTATTCTCAAGGACATAAGAAACACCAGAAGGACATCGTAAATTATCTTCTAGCACAATATAGTCACCATTATGATCTCTAATAAGATCAGATCCGCATATATGGATATAAATATTTTCTGGCACGTCTAAACCTTTTANTGCAGGCCTATAGTGCTCTGCAGACTTGACTACGTGCTCGGGAATAACTCCATCACTAACAATTTGAGCATCATGGTAAATATCATGAAGAAATAAGTTAAGNGCAGTAACTCTCTGAATTAATCCGTGCTCTACTTTTTCCCATTCATTNAAAGGAACAACNCGGGGAAAAGGATCAAAAGGAAAAATTTTTTCTGTTCCTTGGTGATCACTGTAAACGGTAAAAGTTACTCCATGCTCTACAAAAGCTCTATTAATTGAATGCTGTTTTGCCTTAAAGTCTTTACCCGAAAAAGAGCTAAATATATCCTGAACTAAACCATAGTGATTCCTTGTTCGAAGATTTTCTTCGTTGTTNATAAACATCTCATCAAAGAAATTGTCTGTNTGATATTTATCAAACATGATGGTTCAGAATACTGAAATTAAAAAGATGGTAGCTTTGTAAAATAATTTTTACGCAACTACANAGGAGCTATTGCTATGCCAAACAGTGTTAGAAAATTATGTTTTCCTAATATAGTTATCAATTTAAAACCTTCATTTTACTCAATCCCAAAACCAATTAACATAGGCATCAGGAGCAAAAAACATCTGCGCAAGGAAAATCACTAGACCAATAATCTGAAATAAAAAATAGATACTTAAGTGCCGTAATTTTGCCACAATAAAGCAAATTAGAATAATCACTGGAGAAACAAAAACAGTAAAAAAACCAAGTATGGAGAGATACCATCCTTGAATATTCACATGAATAAGTAATGGCTCAGGAAAACCTCTAGTACCAATAGAAGTTGGCCAACCCTCGAGTGTATAGTACATGTGAACTGCAACTGAATAAAAAAAAATAATAGCAAAAGCGTAAGGAACACACGCAAACAAATGCCACTTTTTCATCTACATTTATGTTAGCATTATTATTAATATGGAAGAAGCTTATTAATTGATAATACCTTCAAACAACTAGCTAAAATTGATGTACAAAAAAGTTTTTCTTCTCTTATTAATTACAACAACAATAATAAAAGCTGATGATTGGCCAGGTTGGTTCGGACCAGACAAAGATGGCGTTTGGAGAGAAGACGGTATTTTAGAGAAATTCCCTGACGATGGGCTAGATACTGTTTGGAAAACTAAAATTGGCAGGGGTTACGCAGGACCTGCCGTAGCCAATGGCAAAGTCTATGTGATGGATAGACAAATGGATAAGGATTCAAAATCTCCTGAGAATCCTTTCTCAAGGGTAACGATTCCAGGCAATGAAAGATTAATTTGTTTGGACGCTAAAAACGGTAAAGTCCTTTGGGAAAAATCATACGATTGCCCATACTCAATTAGTTACTCAGCCGGACCTAGATCAACACCTCTCATTAATGAAAATCTCATTTATACGATTGGATCCGAGGGAAATCTGTTTTGTAGAGATACTGATAACGGAGAAGAAATTTGGTCAAAAGACTTCAATACNGCTTTCAATATAAAGACTCCGACTTGGGGCTTCTCATCAAATCCTTTAATNTATNAAGACCTTCTGATATGTCTAGCCGGAGGAGAGGGAACAGTCGCAGTAGCATTTAATAAATCCAACGGTAAAGAAGTCTGGCGGTCCCTGACTGCGAAGGAGCCTGGGTACGCTCCACCAGTAATTATAAATCATAACAACAAAAAATTTCTAATCATATGGACACCTGATTCAGTGAATGCACTAAACCCAAGAACAGGTAAAGTAATTTGGACTATTCCGTGGCAACTTCGTTATGGACTAAGCGTGTCGACTCCACAGTTAGCAGATAATATTCTTTTCCTTTCTTCATTCTACAATGGTTCAATGGCTTTGAAAATGATTCCAAATAAGGAACCAGAAATTATTTGGAAAACAGAAAAAGTAAGTGAAAAAAGAACTCAGCACCTCAATGGTATCATGAACACTGCCGTTATAACTGAAGGTCACATTTATGGTGCGTGTAGTTATGGTGAGTTTCGTTGCCTGAATCTCGAAAGTGGTAAACGAATATGGGATTCACTCGATCCTGTCGGACTAGAAAGACCCTCTCGATGGGGAACAGTTTTTGTCACTCCACATAAGGATAGATTTTTTCTATTCAGTGAAACTGGAGACTTAGCGTTAGCAAAAATAGATTCGAAAGGCTATCACGAGATTAGTCGAGCTCATTTGATAGAGCCNAATGGTATTGATATGAGGCAACGGAAAATCGTTTGGTCTCACCCTGCGTATGCCATGAAGTCATGCTTCATTAGAAATGATACCGAATTAATCAGGGTNTCTTTAGCGGCAAAATAGTTCTTTAATTTATATCTTTGAGGGGTCAATAGCTTTGTAATTACCTCCAAATCTCTTGGATATATCCTTAAGAATAGCTTCTCCAATGCCTTTTACACTGATACAATTGACCTTAGGTAACTGACCTCTATAAATCTGTTTAGCCTCTTGAAAAATAAGGTCTACGATAGCACTGTTCCCTAACTTTTGACCACCCTTAGAAGTTCCAGGCGCCCCGTCAGCGATTAGAAAAACAGAACTTGGTTTTTGAAGAAATGCCGCTACCAAGGCGAGATCCATTCTTGAACCACCGCTAGTGCCTGCAAGTGCCTTAATAGAGTCAGGCATAATCGGAAAATATGAAATGCCATTGTTATCTTTACNCTTGGCACCCCATTCTGAAGTCCTGGTTCTGTCAAATGAGCCGCCCCCTTTCTTGTTAATAAAATAGGCCTTCATCCAATTTTTTGCACGAGCAATGTTACTTGCATTAGCAACAACGGGTTGAGAATCGAACCCATCACAATCTTTACCAAAACAAATAATACTGAAACGAACATTGGGAGATAAAGAAGACAACGTTTTAACGATCTCTCTTCTCAAAGCTGCAATACCTTCGACTCCACAATTATTATTCATACTNGTGGAAGTATCAATTACGAGAATGATTCGATTCCCTCCACCACTCGTACCAAAAAATTTGGCTCCNCCCCTTCCATCACCAAAACCACCAATACCAAAGCCATCTCCAAAGCCACTTCCAAAAGCTAGTGATTCAGTAGGAACTGTCACGTCTGGTAATATTACAGAAGAAGCATTAGTCGCTGTTATTAATGGAGAAATCGGCCTAGAAGGTGGAGACGGCTTTTCATTCGTGACCTTTTTAGCAAAAGATTTTTTTTCAATTTGTTGTGTAGAGTTCTGAGCCCCAGCTTCAACAACCATTTCAATTTGTTGATCCTCAAAATGAACAAGGACTATCAACGCAAGAATGATAAACAAGATTACATGAAGTAATACAGCAACTCCAAGAGATAAAAATTTCGAGTTCTTTTGCCCTCCTTCGTTTATGACTTCATTTAGACTTGGGTCATAATCATGATTTTCAACTATCAGTCCAGCATCAACTTTGTTGAGTGGAGATAGTTTTTTTGTTGGAGCTCGATCCATTATTTTAATTTACTCTCAAGGATTATAAATACTAATCCCTTTTAAATAATAACTTAAAAATCACCACTTTTATTAGGAATTTTTTTTGGATTTAAGCTAATAACTCTAAATCTTTTCTTATTATAATCTTTTAAAGACTTACAGGAACTGGCTCCATCAATTAATTTNTCGTTAGTCTCATTNGACTTTACCTGGTGCTTAACATTTCCATCATCGCTCAAAACGTATAACTGCTTTGAATCTTTAATTGGAGCAATCGCCTCTGGGTTTAGCTTTGAAAATGTCATTATAGTATTAGGATTCGTTTTTATACTTCCACTCCAAGAGTAAATCGACGAATTACCTTCTCCAGAGATTGATCCAGCTATTATAAAATACATTTGATGNGCACTTGAATACTCTATGGATCGAATCCCTCTATTAGCCAAGTTTAAATAAATAGGAGTACCCAGTTTGGGATCAGATTCTCTTAGTATAACATCATCTATATTTTTCAAAGGAATGAGAATGGCGCGGTTTCCTGGGACTGGGTTTCTCATACCTATATATAGATCCTTTCCATCAGCGCTTATCGTCATACCCTCAATATTTAATCCGTATTCTTTGGGTGCTAATTTTGTTCCTGAATTTTTNCCTACTGCTCCAATATTTTTTTGTAATTTTAATTCATCTAATTGCAGTAATGAATCAATAAGGTTTAGACAGGGTTTTCCCTTAGNCTTTAATTTGTAGATTCCATCTATTTTAAAAATTTCTGTAGCAAATAATCTATATCTACTGTTTCTCCATTTGCCTTTTTTACTTCGACCGTGGGAAGTGATCCAATAAATAATATCTCCAACCCGAGTGCATGCCTCAATGTCTGATTCTGGATGAGATGAATCAACAACTCCAAGAAAATCATCAAGAGAAAAACTTGAAATTGGAAGACCTGGATCATCGTATGAATATATTCTTAGAATATTATCCTCATCATCTGCCACTAATATTGCATCAGAATCCAACGCTAACGCCGCTGAAGCATCACAAGCCCCTCTGAAAAATTTAACTTCTGATAAGGCGACTAACGTCAGAAAGGACCACGCAATAAAGANACTTAAATATTTTCTGACCATAAAAACAATTTACTACTAAGTGTCAACTCTTCCAACAAAGATAATAGACTAATAGTAAATCTATTTATTCGATAATTTCTTTAATTCTTCAATTTGGTCTCTTATTAGAGCCGCTTTTTCGAATTCTAATTTAGATGAAGCCTCCTGCATTTCTTCCTTTAGTTCACCGATAACCTGAAGCACATCAAGGTCTCCATCATTATCTGAGACAATATTTTTTGAGACCTGGTTATCTTCGCGATGCATATGAAGCGACTCTTGATCTGCGCGTTTCACACTCTCAGGAATAACACCATGCTTTTCGTTATATTCTATCTGCCTTCTTCTTCTGTACTCAGTAATATTGACTAAACCTTCTATACTCTTTGTGAAGTCATCACAAAAAAGAATAACTTTGCCATCGACGTGCCTTGCAGCTCTTCCAGCAGTCTGAATAAGTGATGTTTCACTCCTTAGGTAGCCCTCCTTATCTGCATCCAGTATACATACTAAAGATACTTCTGGTAGATCCAAGCCTTCTCTCAAAAGGTTAATTCCAACAAGAATATCAAATTCACCCGCCCTCAATGATCTTAAAATTTCTACTCTTTCGATGGCTCCTATGTCACTATGAAGATATCTAACCTTAAAATCTAAATCTCTTAAATAGTCTGTNAGATCCTCCGCAGTTTTTTTTGTTAGAGTAGTCACGAGAACACGATTTCCTAAATCAGTAACTCCCCTACAGAGCTCAATAGTTTCGTCGATCTGTCCTTTCAAAGGCTTAATCTCTACTAATGGATCAAGTAGACCTGTAGGGCGAATGATTTGTTCAACTACGAGATCTTTACCATTTTCTGTAACATTAAAATTTTCAATACTTTGTGAGGATCCAGAAATAAGGGGTACAATTTTTGGTAATACCTTAGTGCCACCTTTTTGTTTAGCCTGCCGCGGTATGTATTTATCATTTCCAACTGTGCTATTTTCTATTTCAAATCTTGCAGGTGTTGCGCTCACATAGACCCGTTGACCAGTTAGACCCATAAACTCATCAAACTTAAGAGGCCGATTGTCTAATGCACTTGGCAGTCTAAAACCATAATCAACTAATGTTGTCTTCCTAGATTTATCACCTTCATACATTCCACCTACTTGAGGCACGGTGGCATGAGACTCGTCTATTATCGTCAGAAAATCATCGGGGAAAAAATCTAAAAGAGTTGAAGGCCTTGACCCAGGGTCCCTTGAACTTAGATGCCTAGAGTAATTTTCTATTCCCTGACAAAAACCCATTTCTTGCATCATTTCGATGTCATATTCAGTCCTTTGTCTAATGCGNTGTGCCTCTATATATTTTTTATTTTTCTCAAAGTATGCAACCTGGTCCTCAAGTTCATTTCTTATCTCTTTAATGGCCTTCGACATTTTTTCTGCTGGCGTAACAAACTGCTTTGCAGGATAAAAATTATAACTTTCAATCTTCGCTGAAACATTTCCAGTCAAAGGGTCAAAAATAGATAATCTCTCTATTTCATCTCCGAAAAATTCGACTCTGATAGCCTCATTTTCTAGGTAAGCAGGAATAATATCAACGACATCACCTCGAGAACGAAACTGACCACGAGCAAATGCAATGTCATTTCTTTCGTAAAGCATTTCGACGAGCTTAGTTAANAATTGATCCCTTTCCATTTGCATTCCAACATGAACAGGGCACATCATATCTTTGTAATCATCTGGAGATCCTAATCCATAAATACAGGAAACACTGGCTACCACAAGAACGTCTTCCCTTGTAAGGAGAGACCCCATTGAAGAAAGTCTTAACCTCTCTATCTCATCGTTAATAGATGAGTCTTTTTCGATATAAGTATCACTTCTTGGTATGTATGCCTCAGGCTGATAATAATCAAAATATGAAACGAAATACTCGACTGCATTTTTTGGAAAAAAGTTTTTAAACTCTGAATAAAGTTGNGCTGCCAATGTCTTATTATGTGACATNACTAATGTTGGCTTACCGATTTCNGCAATGACATTCGCCATGGTAAAGGTCTTCCCTGAACCTGTCACACCGAGCAGCGTTTGATGTTTATTGCCAGAGCATAACGACTTAACTAATTTATCGATGGCTTGCCTTTGATCACCACGTGGCTCGTAATCAGATTGTAAATGAAAACAGGAAGCCATCTTGATTGACTAAAAACGAATTTTGATATTTAACAAAACAATTCAATTTCCGATTAATTCAAAGGGATGAATTTTCGGAATTGTGATTATCATGAGACACCTCGAGATCCCATCTGTCTCCACATCCTGAACACCGGTAAGCAACCCAATCTCCCCCAGAAAAGCCAAATTCAGGTTCCGGTGTCATGATGTGTGCTTTTTGACCACAGTCAACACATGTAATAGTTTTGGGAATATCCATGGCATTTAAGACCAAAAAGCAATCAGATNAATAAATTGCTATGTAAAAGCTACAAAAAAGGTTGTTTCGTTATTCCTTTTTAGCGCTCTCTTTTTGCGCCCTAGCTGTATCAGCGGCCGCAAATAGTAAAACACCTACTGGGATAGCTAACCCAGCCAAACAAATAAACACCTGAAACCATTGAATACCCATTACTATATAAACGGAAGATTAGTACGAATCTTTCATTCGTTATGGTAAATATTAAACCTTTATTAACTATTGTCGACCGAAAAGAACTTATTTATGTTTATGATGTGATTTAAGAAACCAAGTAATGGAAAAACTCAACGTATCAGAGATCAAAGAAACAGTATCAGCTAATCCGGGTAGTTATATTTTACATGGGCAAATCTCTGGCATTCATCGTAAATTGACTAAAACTAACAAACCATACTTTGAAATCGAAATTACCGATTCAACTGGCTCTTTAAAATTAAAAGCCTGGCAAGATTCAAAAGCATTTACTCAGTCAGAGTCACTCCAAGGCAATGAATGGGTCAAAGTACAAGGACACTGGTCCAATAATGAATATGGAATAGANGCTAGGGATTGGGAAATACAAGAACTAGAAACTAAGGAAGTTGAGGAAACTTTGGCTGGNGACAGAAGAACCAGGGAAAAACAAAGTGAGGACTATAAATACATAAAACAGCTTTGTCATTCTCTTGGTGATCCTAGATTACGGACCCTCTGCCTNAGTTTTCTTGAAAGGTTTGGTGACCGCTTTAGACGCTCCGCTGGAGCTAGAAACTTACATCACGCCAGAAGAGGAGGGTTAGTGGAGCACGTTGCTCAGATGATGCGTGCGGCTGAGGCACTGTCCGANGCGTATACAGTTCTTAATAAAGACTTACTAATTACAGGTGTCCTTTTCCATGACTGTGGTAAAATGTGGGAGAATTCATTTCCTGCAGATAGCTTTACGATGCCCTATGACTCTAGAGCCGAACTAATGGGTCATATTTCAATAGGTACAGAAATTGCCAATACTTTATGGCGTGAAATAGACACAGATACTATTGAAGAATGGAAACTTTTCGATCCTCCATCCGAAAAAGTCCGGATTCATTTGATTCACCTTATACTCTCTCATCATGGTAAAATTGAATATGGNTCACCAGTACTTCCAAAAACTCCTGAAGCAATTGCCCTACATCACATCGACAATATNGATGCAAAATTAGAAATGATTTTCCAAGGTTATGAAGAACAAGAGCCACTATCTGAAGAGGTTTATAGTAAGGTTTGGGCTCTAGAATCAAACATCGTTAAACCGCTAGAAAAATTTGATGGATAATAAGAGATAATCAAAATCGAATATTCATTAGAGTATATTCTTTCCAGCTTATCATTCATTGGCGTAAATTAGTCAGATGAACTCGAAATCATCTCAGGCTAATTTTAACAAAACTTATCGGCTTGAGATTTTCAAAGCTCATATTATAGCAATATTATTCTCAGCGGTTTGCTATTCTTCACAAATTAATGCTAAAGAACTTGAAGGAACGAAGGCCCTCNTCTGGAAAGGCGACATCGCTTCTAAACTGATTGATAATGTTGATACATTTCTTCTAAANAAAATCGAAGAATCAGTACAAATAAGAAATGCCTTATCCAAAAAACCCGATAAAGNAAAACTAAAGAGAATCATTGGAGTTCGAGATCAGCGTATAAAAAACCCAAAAATTTTCCTNGGTAACATTTTAGCAACTTTACCCGAATANTCTATTCGGTTATTTAAAATTCAANCATTNGGTGGTGTTTCAGTAGAAGGTTTTCTCATTGAGCCAAAGAATCATGAAGAAACAACCATCTTTATTTCTGATCCAGACAGCCTGGNAGATACACATAGACCTCAGAATCTCGCCGCTAACGGTCACAGGGTCTTTGTTCCAATTCTGATTGATCGTAAAACCCGATATCGNAAAATTNCCAACCGAGAATTTCTTTATAGGTCTGCCTTTGAACTGGGTAGGCATATCATTGGATACGAGGTTCAAAAGGTATCTTCGATAATAGATGCTTTGAGTGATGAAGGTGAAAAATCTGTAGGGATAGCCGGTGATGGTGAAGGAGGGCTCATCGCGATGTATTCAGCTGCACTCGATGAAAGAATAAATAAAGCATGGATAATAGGTTACTTTGGAGCCAGAGAACGTATTTGGGATGAGCCTGCTTATCGAAATATATTTGGCTTACTTAACGATTTTGGTGATGCCGAGATTGCCAGTTTAATAATTCCTAGGAAGCTAATTATTGACCCATCTTCAGCACCAATCATTAATGTGCCTAGAGGAACAGGAGGAAAACCAGGGAAAATCCCAAGCTTCACTCTTGACGAAATGAATTTAGAAATNAAAAGGGCTGGCTTATCTATTGGTAACATTAATCAGTACCTTGAAAATCCTGCAAGAGNTCATGACGCAAAATTATTACCGATAGAAAAATTAGGGGATATTCAGGCTAGAGCATTCGACGAAATCAATAGGCACAATCAAGAATTATTATCGAAAAGCGCAGGCTTACGAAATCAATTCTTATCAAAAATGGATACTTCTTCATTGGATAAATTTGAAAAAAGCATGACNTCATACAGGAAGTATTTTGGGGAAAAAGTCATCGGAATTTTTGATGATAAATTAGTTAATCCTAATCCAAAAACAAGACTCCTAAATGAAACCGACTCTTTTATCTCATATGAAGTTGTTCTGGATGTATTCGGTGGATCCAATAGTTTATTTGCCTACGGAATTCTTACGGTTCCAAAGGATATAACTAAGAATGGCAAAAAAAGACCTGTCGTGGTTTGTCAACATGGACTTGAAGGGCGCCCACAATCGACCATTGGTGAAAAGGAACATCATTACTATAAGGCTTTTTCAACAGAGCTAGCGAAACTCGGGTTCGTGACATTTGCACCTCAAAACATTTATATTTTTCAGGACCGGTTTAGAGCGCTTCAATTTAAAGCCAACTCAATAGGCAAGACTCTCTTTTCTATCATGGTCCCCCAACACCAACAGATAACGAATTGGCTCGGGTCATTAGACTTTGTTGATAAAAAAAGAATCGGTTTTTATGGCCTATCTTATGGCGGAAAATCAGCAATGAGAATTCCACCACTAGTAAAAAACTATTGCCTTTCAATTTGTTCTGCAGATTTTAATGAGTGGGTCTGGAAGAACGCGTCAACACGTTCCCCTCATAGTTACGTATGGTCAGGGGAATATGAAATCTTTGAATGGGACCTTGGTAGCACTTTTAATTATTTTGAGATGGCATCACTAATAGCACCACGACCTTTCATGGTTGAACGTGGTCATTTTGATGGTGTCGCTCCTGATGAAACAGTCGCTTACGAATATGCTAAAGTTAGAAATCTTTATTCTGCAAAGTTAGGAATTGGAAACCTCACAGAGATTGAATGGTTTGTGGGACCTCACACCATTAATGGAAAAGGAACCTTTGACTTCCTTCGAAAACATCTCGACTGGCCCATAAGATAACTAATCCTCTAAAAAGATTAATTTATTTCTTCTGCGGACATATTTACCTCTCGGTAGATTAATTTTAGCAGGNCCACTTTTTTCTAAAAGTGTTNTAACAAGATCAACCTCTGCAGTCCCAATGTCAGAAACTGAAAGGCGCCTAAGCCAATTCAAAATAATTCTAGACTGCAAAGCCTTATCAGTGTCTCGCAATTTTATGACTGAGAGATTTNTTTCTAATGCCCAAGAAAATTCTGGTCCTAATAAAATTTCATCGATNAATTCTGATTCTATAGACGCAAGTTTTGATGCCCTCAGGATAGTTTTACTGATGTCTCTTTCGTACATTTGATTCAAGAATGGAATTACTTTATTACGTGTCTTATTACGTAAATACTCATTCTTAGCATTGCTTGAATCAGCTCTATATTTTAAATTATTATCTTTAANATATCTATCAATCTCTTCGCCAGAAACTTGAAGTAGCGGTCGATAAATAGTTATTTTTTTAGAGTCAGTACTAATTAAAGACTTTCCTTTAATACCAGAAAGTTTGCCTGAACCTCTAAACAAATTCATTAATATAGTCTCAACGTTGTCATCTGAATGATGTGCTAAAACCACCCTAGAACAACGCCACTTAGATGAAACTTGACCAAAGAAATTGAACCTTGCTTTTCTAGCCGCCATTTCGATAGAAATTTTTTGAGTCTTAGATAGTTTAAGTACGTTCTCTTTATCGCATTCAAATTGGCAATCGTATGAACGAGCAAGATTTCTTACAAACCTCGAATCCATTCCTGATTCACTCCCTCTCAACGAATGATTTAAATGGCAAACGATGAGATCATTNCAGCCCAACNCANACCTCATCCAATGCAATAAAGCAATTGAATCACGACCGCCTGATACTCCTACTAAATACCGTTTACGCTTGCTTATTCCTAAACTTTTAGGGCTTTGGAAAGTCACTCTATATTCTTACCGCCATACAGCAGGTTTTCTCTAGGCAATCGCCTGATAAATTGGCTCTGCTCCTTCAACCCCAACAAGCTTCTGATCCAAACCATTATAAAAATAACTAAGGTTATTTGGGTCAAGCCCCATTAGATTAAGTACTGTAGCATGAAGGTTTTTAACATGGTAAGGGTTTTCAACAGCCCTACTTCCTAATTCATCTGTAGTTCCTACACTAACTCCACCTTTGATTCCGCCACCAGCCATCCACATTGTAAAGCCAAAACTATTGTGATCACGGCCAGTACCCTTNGCATACTCTGCAGTAGGTTGGCGTCCGAATTCACCTCCCCAGACTACTAAAGTTTCATCGAGAAGGCCTCTCTGTTTNAGGTCTTTTAGCAAGCCTGCAATNGGTTTATCNGTNCNNCCAGCATGATAATCATGGTTCTTTTTCAAATCTCCGTGAGCATCCCAATTAGAGTCATTGTGAGCTCCGCCAGAATAAATTTGGATGAATCTTGTTCCGCGCTCTACTAANCGTCTCGAAAGGATNCACTTTCTTGCAAAGTCATCAGTTTGGGANCCATCAAGACCNTAAAGTTCCTTCACGTGTTCNGGTTCACTATCNACATCAATAGCCTCNGGAGCNGTAGATTGCATNTTGTANGCAAGTTCATAACTCGCAATNCGCGCACTCAAGTCAGAATTATCCTGGCGACCAATGAGATGTTCAGAATTTAACTGGTTGAGCGAAGTGATTACTTGCCTCTGCTCATTGCGAGACATTCCTTTAGAATGTTGAAGGTTTAATATAGGATCTCCCTTTGACCTGAACACTGTACCTTGATAGGAAGCAGGCATGTATCCAGAAGTCCAATTCTTTGCGCCAGATATAGGTCCTCCTGTCTGGTCAAGCATGACAACATAACCAGGCATATTTTGATTGACTGATCCTAGCCCATAATTGACCCAAGAACCTAATGATGGTTTACCGCTAATAAGCGATCCACTATTCATCATTAACATTGCCGACCCATGAATTGGCGAATCGGCTGTCATTGAGTTTATAAAAGCAATATCATCTACACATGAGCCTACATGAGGAAACAGCTCAGATACCATTTTACCACACTGTCCATAAGGCTTAAAAGACCACTTTGGTCCTACAACTCGCCCTTTATTCTTTTTTCCTCCACGACCAAAAGTTTTCACATCAATGGTTTTACCATCCAAAGGATAAAGCTCGGGCTTGTGATCAAATGTATCAACGTGACTTGGACCGCCGTACATAAACAAAAAGATGACAGATTTAGCCTTCGCCGGCATCATTTGAGGCTTTGGATAAAGCGGGTTTCCAGTAGCTGCATTGGCGCTACTGAAGAAACTATCATTCGCTAACATTCCAGTGAGAGCTGTAGAAGCGAACCCTCCACCAATATTATGTATAAACTCACGACGATTAGTTTGTCCGCAAAATGTATTACGTGGTAATTTCATAATCTATTATTTTATCTATGATATTTTGTATCAAAAAATTAAAAGCCNCTNANTCAACGAATATAAACTCGTTCATATTTAATGCCACTAGGCAAAATCTTTGTAAAGCAGCTTGATCGTCTAAACCGTGATCACTTTTTAACTTTTTGACCATTTCTTCGGCAATTTTCAGAGACTTTGGATTCGCGGGCTTTGAGGTTACTATTTCAAGACCACGCTTAATTCGAGCCGTGATNTCTCCTTTAACTTCTTCTTCCAAACGCTTTGCAAAAATGGCAGCTTTATCATTAACGAAATTACTATTCAGCAAATTCAGAGCTTGAGTTGCAACCGTAGTAGTAAATCTCTGAGGGCAGGGAGCATCAGTATCTGCAAAGTCAAAGCCAGTCAGCATTGGATCCTTGAGTGATCTCTTAATTTTTATATAAACGGCTCTTCTGTTTCTTTCCTCTGGAGACGAGTTACCCCATTTACCTCCTTTGGTGGAAGAGGTTGCCAAAACAGCTTCATCTAGTTTGGAATAAAAACTTTCCCCCCCCATCTTCAGGTTTAATTGACCAGTCACCGACAAAATATTATCTCTAATTTCTTCAGCACTCATTCTCCTCATATTAAACCTCCAAATAAGTTTATTTTGTGGGTCTTTGGCTAATGCCTCTTCTTGAGATCTTGAGGACATCTTATATGTATTTGAAAGCATTATCATTCGCTGAAGCTCTTTAACGCTCCATCCTTTCTCAACAAATTCTGTGGCCATCCAGTCTAAAAGCTCAGGGTGCGTTGGCTCTTCTCCAAGATAACCAAAATCACTGGAGGTTGAACAAATTCCTTTACCAAAATGATTTTGCCAAACCCTGTTGACGGCAACACGAGAAGTCCGTGGGTTTTTGGGATCTGTTATCCAATTACCAAGNACTGTTCTTCGACCAGTTGTTTTTTGACCAGGCTTAGGCGCAGGGATTTGAGGTTTAGTTCCACCAAGAATTGGAGGAAATCCTGGTTCTACTGGATCTCCTTTTACGTTTGCATTTCCTCTGTAATGGACATGCATTTGCTCTGCATTAGTTCCAAACTCTTTAACGACCATAGCTTGAAGAGGACCTTTAGTTTGAGGAGTCTTTAGTTTTTTAAGATCATTAACAAATTGTCTGTAAGTATTAATCTGATCCTCCTTAAAAATTTCACTTCCTCTATCCAAAATTAAATCTGCAATGTTCACCGAAACTCGTTTAGGATCTGCTGCCTCAAAACTCATATCAAAGAATTGACCTCCTCCTTTATTATTTACGTGAACCGATATAACATTGCGTCCAGTTTGTAATGCTGATANCGCTTTTTGGTCCAAAGGTACGTCTATATACTTTGCGACAAACCCTTTTAAACTGGCTATTTCCTGACCATTTAAATAAATTTCGGTATCCTCGTCGTGGTAAATCTGCATCTTCAGAGCCTTTGGAATTGAGGTGAGTTGGAAACTCGTTTGAAGCCATATGTCAGAAGATTTCCATGGAGTTTTTGAATTTTCATTAGGAACTGAACCTCCAAATGGAGCTATGCCTGTTTTCCATTTTGCTTCCTTGGCACGAAAACCCACTGCGGACCAATCATCAGATGGTTTTTCAGTCGTATAGTACCACTGCTGCTCACGTTTACGATGGTTTGCCACTAATACATTTTCGTCAGGAGAAGTTGGCTGATTTTTCAAATCTTCGGAAATTTTTGCATCCCTCTTTGCAAACCTTACATTCGCGATTTTCTCGATTGCCGCAATTCTATTTGATAGATCCGTGATCCTATCTTGGCGATTTTTTTGTTGCTCTTCTCTTTTCNTCGGGTCACCGACTTGATTTAAATCTACTACGACTCCCCGCCCTTTATCATTGTTAGTAACACCATTAAAAAATGCCATGAAACTGTAATAGTCTTTTTGCTTAATTGGATCGACTTTNGAATCATGGCAACGNGCACAACCAAGTGTCATTCCAAGAAATCCTTCGGTCGTTACTCTAACAATATCATCNAGAACATCGTAACGAGCTTGNAGGCGATCGACGGGTTCGTCATCCCATTGCATTAGTCTAAAAAATCCAGTAGCTATCATTGAATCGTGATCTACATCTTCTAACTCATCTCCAGCGAGCTGCTCCATGATAAACCTGTCATAGGGCTTATCATTGTTGTAGGAATCTATAACCCAATCACGGTATCTCCAGATATGGGGTTTATTTGAATCTCTTTCAAAACCATTCGATTCAGCATATCTGACAACATCTAGCCAATGTCGCGCCCATTTTTCACCGTACTGAGGCGAATCAAGCAAGTTATTAATAAGCTTCTCCCAGGCGTCTGGTGAATTGTCTGCAACAAATTTGGAAACTTGATCTGGAGTAGGGGCTAGACCGGTGAGGTTGAGATAAGCCCGTCGAGCCAATTCCGCTTTACTTGCTTGTTCATTCGGCTTGAGGCCATTCTTATTGAGCTTCGATAGAATAAATGCGTCGATAGGATTCTTCACCCATTCAGGATTTTTGACCTTAGGCACGGGGGGGGCATTTAGAGGAAGGTGGGACCAATACTTCTTAGTTGTCTCATTAATTTCTGTGATTTTATCTTTAGAAAAAACTAGGGAAGCCAAAAAAATTGACGAGGAAAAGATCCATACAATGTAGCGGAGAGAATAATACTTCGGGAATGTCATCATTCTAATGTTATAAATATACTTTGGTTTGTCAGAATTGAACTACCAAATATATGAAAATATAACCTATTTATCCATAAAATTTAATTATTATTCTGATTAAATTTAACAAATATACTATNATTTAACGTTGTTGAGAAATGCCCAGACCAGTCATAATTAATAAATAGCGCTGTTANTAAACTAAATTTGAAAGGTTCTTTNCCTACCATGAATGCANTAAAACAAACATTTTTTNTCTATATTTTAACTACTTTGATGTCCACAACTCTANTGTTAGAGAGAGCCGANGGCAATTTATCGATAAAAACCGATCAAACTAAAGAAAGTCTCAGCGTTTATACTAACGGCTTAGATATTGCATTATTGACACAAAACGCAAAAGAAGGATTTAGACCTTATATGCATCCCGTCAAAGACGCCAAAGGTAAAGGTAACTTAACTCAGTTTAGTCCTGGCCATCATAAACATCAAACTGGCCTCTACTGGGGAATGACAAGAGTTAATGGAAGAGATTACTTTCATAATCCAAGCTCTGACCATTGGAAAAGGAAAGCAGTAAATGTTATTCAAGAAAAAGGGGAATCAGTCAAATGGCAGACCATTTACGATATGCTCGATAAAGATGGAAAATCTCAAATGACAGAAACTCAGTCATGGACAATGAGTATGACAAAGAACAAAGAGATNATTCTCGACCTTGAATGGGAAGGGCNTGCTAATAAAACCATCACCGTATCTAAATATAACTATGGTGGACTCTTTTTAAGAATGCCTTGGAAGAGGGGTGTCAGTGCAGAAACAATTAATTCGAAGGGAGACAAAAACCAATCCGGAGAAGGTAAAAGTGCGAATTGGGTAGATATTGGAATGCAAATCGAAAACCTAGATCAATATGGTCGCATAGTCATCTACGACCATCCAAATAACGCAGGATACCCAAATCTGTGGAGAATAGATGGTCAATTTGGCATCGGTCCGGCAATCTCTAGAAAAGGCACATGGTCGATCGAAAATGGTAAAACAAAAAAATTTAAACACCGTTTTTTNATCTATTCAGGAGGACATGATGAAACTCTCNTCAATAATGAATGGAAAAAATGGAGCNATCAAAAATGATTCTGAATGAGAATCTTTAAAGTCATTNTCTNTTTTCACTTTTTACTGATTGCCTCTCTGAGCGCAAGCAATGAATCCATTCGTTTGCTGATTAAGACAGCAAAAGGAAGCGAGAACCCGGCAGTAAGAACAGCTCTACTCAAAGGAATGCTAAAGGGCCTAGAAGGTCAGACTAATATCGAAGCACCNGAAGGATGGAAAGAGCTGAACGCTCAACTAATGAAGAGTGAAGTTAAAGAACACAAGTCCCTTGCTCGTCAAATAGGTCAGATATTTGGAGATGAAGACGCTTCTGCTAAAGCCATTGAAATTTTGAAAACAAAGAATGCGAATTTAGATGATCGTAAAGAATCCTTAAAATCTCTCGTGGCACAAAAAAATCAGGATNTATCAGCATTACTTCCTTCTTTNTTGAAGGACAANGATTTNCANATAAACGCCATCAGAGCTTACGGAAAAATCNCCAATGCAAATAGCGAGGAACTTCTTTTNAATTATAGAGATTTCAAAGATCAGGCAAAAAAAGCTGTCATTGAAACACTCTCAACGAGGGAGGATCTAGCTCAAAAGCTACTCGTAGCATTGAAAAATCAGGTGATTACAACTTCAGAAATACCCGCTTATACGGCAAGAGCACTGAAATCTATTCTAGGCGAGGAATTTACGAAAATATATGGAAAAACCCAGAAACAAAGCGATTCAAAAAAGGAAATAATGGCTAANTATTCAGCTTTATTAGATTTACCTGAAGCATCAGAGGNAGATCCTAAATTAGGTCGCAAAGTGTTTAAGAACGTCTGTGGCACATGCCATCAAATGTATGGTGAAGGCGGTATACTCGGTCCAGATCTAACAGGATCAAATCGAGCAAATAGAGAGTATATTCTACTTAATATCATAGATCCAAATTTTGATGTTCCAGATGGATATAAGATGATAATATTAAAGACAAAAAATAACCGAGTTTTGGCAGGAACNATTGCAGAAGAGGATGAACAAAAAGTCGTTCTCAAGTCAGTAACCGGTAAAGAAATTGTACTNAANAATGAAATACAAGATCGCC
The DNA here is from genome assembly GCA_002705125.1 of Verrucomicrobiales bacterium. GTDB lineage: Bacteria > Verrucomicrobiota > Verrucomicrobiia > Verrucomicrobiales > DEV007 > EC70. Next base: position 45,213 of record PAHQ01000018.1, read on the forward strand.
AAAAACTTGCAATTTCAATGATGCCTGAAGGCATCTTAGAAACAATTTCAAAAAAAGAATTTTACGCTCTTATAAAATATTTACAAACTGAAGAACAAACAGAACTACCTTAAATGAAACCAAAAAACTCTTTCACTACATTGTTATCATTTGTGTTGCTCCTTGATTTCGCATCTGCACAAAAATCTAAGTCTGCAAAGTTTGTTGTTCAAAAGAAACACCGCCAACACAAAACTAGTAATGCACCGTTCTTGAAACCCAAAGAGGCAGTAGCAAAGATGTCGATACCTGAGGGCTTTGAAGTTTCAGTTTACGCAGCTGAACCCGACATCGCTGAACCAATTGCTTTTTGCTTTGATGACAGAGGAAGGATATGGACTGTCGAAAATGGTAATTATGTTAACCGACGCTCTCATAAAAAAGGCGAGGGTACTAAAATTCAAATCCTTGAAGACACTGATAGTGATGGNGTNTTTGATACCAAGAAACTTTTTACTGATAAGCTTCCGTTTTCTTCAGGTATCGCGACNGGGTTTGGTGGTGTATATGTTGGAACTCCTCCAAACTTACTTTTTATCCCTGATAATAATGGTGACGATAAGCCAGACGGCGAGCCTGAAATACTTTTAGACGGATGGGGCATTCAAGACAGACATGAAACACTAAATAGNTTTATTTGGGGTCCTGACGGGTGGCTTTATGGATGTCACGGCGTATTCACNCAGTCTTATGTNGGCAAGCCAGGAACACCTAAGGACAAGAGGAAGTTCATCGACGGCGGTATTTGGAGATTTCACCCAGTTAAAAAAGAATTTGAGGTGTTTGGACATGGNCTTTCAAACCCATGGGGATTTGATTTCAATGATGTCGGACAAGGCTTTGCAAGTTGCTGCGTTATTCCTCATCTATTTCATATAGTTCAAGGAGGATATTTTACGAAACAAAGTAAACCTCACAAAAATCCATACGTTTACAAACCCATTGAAACTGTTGCAGATCATCATCATCTATCAGCNCATGGCGGTGCTCGTTTTTACTTAGCAGATACGTTCCCCTCATCTTATAGAGACCAACTATTTAAGTGCAACATTCACCAACATGAAGTTCTTATCGATTTTATGGAAAGAAGTGGCTCAGGTTATATTGGGAAACACCACTCAGCTTTTTTACCTATTAACGACCTTGCTTGGGTAGGTTTCAGTTTAGAAATTGGCCCGGATGGTGGCGTATATATTCTTGACTGGCACGACACAGATATTTGTGGTAATGCCATTAATTTTCCAGACAGTGGAAGAATATATAGGGTCATGCCCAAAGATGCTGAAAAAATAAAGCGTCCTAATTTATCAAAACTCTCAGATCTACAACTTGCAGAAATGCAAAATCACTCCAATGACTGGTTTGTAAGACACGCTAGAGTTATTCTTCACCATAGGGCCTCTAAAGGAATTTTGGATAAAGAGGTCGTCGGGAAGAGTCTACAAAAATTGGCAAGCAATGCTAAAACATCAGGAAAAAAACTAAGGGCATTATGGGCNGCGCATGTCACTGGATTATTAACTGAATCAAAGAAGATCCAACTTCTCAATCATGAAGATGAGTACGTAAGGGCTTGGACTATTCAGTTACTATGCGAAAACCAAGATCCTAGTGATAAAGCTTTAGAAAACTTTAAAAAAATGGCAAAAGAAGATCCTTCTGCTGTAGTACGTTTATACTTGGCATCAGCTGCTCAAAGAATTCAATTTACTGATCGCTGGCCCATACTNGAGGAACTCGTAAAACACGAGAAAGACNTTAAAGATCATAATATTCCTCGNATGCTATGGTATGCGGTTGAACCAATGGTTCCGGAAAATTCTGAAAAGGCATTAACTCTTGCAGTNACCGGGCAAATACCTCTATTGCAGGAACTCGTTCCTAGAAGGATGGCCGTGAAACAGTCTGCCAAAAGTTCAGGACCTGATCCCTCATGGCAAAAGCACATCCAAGAAATTGCGCCTGGATTTAATGTGAGGAATGTAGGAGAAGGCGGTGTAAGACCAATCAAGAGTTTCCGTAATGAGATAGCCGTTCAAACACATCCTAAGGATAAGGCAATCCCTTGTGAAATCTATCGTGAACTAGAAGTGCCCAAAGGTAAAAAAACATCACTTAAAGTTAAAGCTAGCTACCATGCTCATGGAGACTGGCAGATCCGCGTCAAGGCAGATGGAAAAGTCATACACGATCAGATTGTCGGTTATACTGCAGTCCAAAGTCAGTGGCTTGAGTTGAATCTGGACCTATCGGATTATGCTGGACAAAAAATTCCAATAATTATTGAGAACAAGGCCAATGACTGGCGGAACGAATTCGGTTACTGGGGATCTATAGAAGTTGTTAGTAAATAATTGGAACAAATCTAGAAGCCATCTTCATCTTTTTTTCCCAATAGTATTCATCATTAGATCCATTCAGTCCTTCTGCATATTTTTGAAGAACACTCTTCATGATATTTTTATAATCTGGACAATCACCCAATTCAGATCCATTCCAGCTAATGCAGATTGATTGGAAAATTGAAATAATTCCTATAAGCTCACAGTCTGGTTTCTTGGCATAATTTTTGCATTTAATAAAATCTTTGGACCAAAGCTCTAAATACTTTTGGTTTGATCCTTCCATTATCCATTTGACGTGTTCCTTATAAATATGAAATCGTTCACTCTTAGGATCGAAGCCATTACCTGAAAATTGATCAGCTAATATCATAGAGTGGACAACATCAAATTCAGGGTCGACCATTGCTATTTGCAGAGGGTCACGATTAAGTCGGCTCCAAAAACTATAAAATTTTTCTGAACCCAATTGCTTTAAAGGCGAACTTTCAGGCAACGCGTTCCACAATTTTAGTAAAAGATGATCTTCAGCCTTTTCTTTNATTTCACACGCCTGACTAAAATTAGTTAGGAATTTTTCCATCTTAGGATTGTCTCGAAGGTGTTCATCAGAGAACGGAAAAGGCCAAATCCTGTTCGGTAAATCTTCAGCACTACCGGTCAGTTCAATATGTAAATCACTGAGTGCTTTTTTTTCAGTCTGCCAATCCTTTTTTATGCACATTAATATTGGACTAATTTNTTTTGTCGATTTATCGAACACTCTTATTACTTGAGTTCGCGAAGAATCGAATTGCCGACCATTTCTGCTAACAAATCATACGCGGGTCTAGTCCAATGAAATCGGTCTCCTTTTGCTAATTGTCTTTTCTTACTTAACAAACTATAAAAATCATTAATCGGTACCTTCATCTCATCCATGACCGTCTTTGCCATTTTATTATGCTCTATAATGGTGGGGTTAATTTCGGAGTCGAGTGTGTTAACGTTATTTTTCTCAGTTACTGGTGTCGAATTTGCCCATATTAATTTAGCTTTTGGTAACTTCGATTTAATAACTTTAACATAATCCTTTGTTAGAGGGATGAAGGTCCCCTTTTTTATTCTTCCTTCCTGCCAACCATGTAATCCAACGTTAAAATGAACTAAATCATATGGNCCTTGTGACAATACTCTCTCTAAGACTTCATTAAGATTCTTAGATTGATGATAAGGGTTAACCCACATATCAATATATGCCCTACCATTAAGCTTTTTTATAACTTGGCGAGCGTAGCCATTGAGAATTGAATCTCCAATTAATAAGATTCTTGGCCTTTCAGAGTNGATTACCTGAGCTTTTTCGAGTCTCCAACCCTTACCTTCCGATTGCAACCTTTTATCAGGCTCAACTGCGGTCGGCAAATCTGCAGAAAGAGAGGGGGCAGTTACGAACCAACCCAATAATATAAATATTCTTAAGCGAAACATTTAATTAACTTAACACACTTATGGAGTTGTAAGCGATAACCGAAAAAATAATGAACTATATTCATCACTGGGAAAGCTCAAAACGAATTGACCGTCCACTTCATCAACCAAATCAGNGTCGACATTCTCCCAATCAGAAAGCTCTAAATTATTACTCGCTTGAAGACTATAAGCCTGTGAATTAGATGACCAATAAACAACAATGTTTTGATCTTGCTTTATAATATTCAGTTCAGGAAAATCCTGCTCAACTTTTCCATCAGATACGTTGACTAAAAAAGTAATAAGATCACTCTCATTCTCAAAATAATCGTAGGTTTGTACCGCAACTCCATAGTCACCATTATCTACTTTCTGCTGATTCAACTGTAGGCCATCGGTCCCATTCTCAGGAATGACAATTCTTATATCTTCAAATGAACTAAACCCCGAATAATATTCACCATTNTCCAGAGTCTCGGTGTAATANACGGGAAATATGATACCTCCGGGTTCAAAGCCTCTAGCATATTCTCTGGGAGATAACGCATACGCCTCAAAACCATCAGTATCTATAGTATCTTCAAGAACTGTGTCTACAACACCATTACCATTTTCATCAAAGGCCGTAAAAACAATTAGTGAATCAACGCTCTCTGCACCAGGGGCTAAGTAATCTGCAAAACTTATATGGATATTAGAACCCGGTTCCCAAGCGTAACCTCCAAGGAAAACTGAATCTTGATCATCAGAATCTATTAAAGAAATCATTGGCATTTTCGCATCCCATTCAAAGTCGTACTTTCCTATTCCATCTAAAACACCACTTCCAATCTCCCCTAAAAATATGTACTGCTCTGAATTTTCAAAGTTTTCATTGGTCACTAACACCGCTCTAGCAGAGTAAGCATCATCACCCTCTGTCACTTCAAAATTCAAAACTGCTGGACTGTTACCGGATGCAACAAGATTGGTATTTTCATCAATCTCTTCAGAAATGGGACCCTCCACTAAACCAACTGTTGAACTCGGCTCTGGAGTTTGAATCACTGGAGGGGCGATATCATTTATATTGAGGCCCTGCACGGCGGAAAGATATGTTTTCCAATCAGCTCCTCCAAATTCATCCTGAAGAAAATTCTGCCTTATCCTATGTTCTTTTCCCTTAATGATCCAGGTGTCATCAGCGCTATAGATCTGACTGTACTTTCCACTAATTGGATAGTAAATGGATAGACCGACAGCGTTTTGGCGCTCAGTACCTAATGATTTAGCAATAATGAGATTATTGATTGCATCAACCAGATCCATGGAAATAGATTTCATTGGGCCGTCAACTTTTGAAGAAAGTTCAGCGGCAAAATTACCAATGTCGATATAATCGGTCACAGTAGACTTACCAACTCTGGGGCTATTTAAACTGTAAGGAATGGATTCTCTTCTAAGCCTAGCCAAAGAAGATAAATCAATGCTGCCACTCTGAATAGATTCAACAAGCCCACGGGTAAAAGCCTTCATTTTTTGGTTGTAGGCAGCAAATANATTCATGTCATAGNCAACATGAACTTTGAAACCCCTATCCGATTGCTGTTGATGGTGAAAATCCCAAAATCCACTCTCGGCACTTGCAAATTCACCCATGCTAAGATCGGGATTACTGCGCAAATAAGCCATGGTTGATGCGTAGTCCCAACCATCTCCATAATCGATCTCGGGATTGGCAATATATATGTCGCATAGGTCATGAAAATCAACTAACTGCTCCGCACCACCCATGAGGCAAGTATCAAAACTTATAAAATCATACTTTGATTTATTATTTGAATTTAAAGTATCTTTGATGGCGTCTCTTATGTCCGAGGTCCACATAGACACTCCCCTTTGCGANCCCTTCCCATCATTATTGTCTCCACCAAAACCTTCCCATTGTCCACCATGATTCCAAAGAACAAGACCTCGTCTATCGGAAGGAAAATTCTTAAGCGACCAGTCTAAAAATTCTTGAAGGACATTAGGATCATCCAAATCCTGCTCAGGCAAAACTTCAGCAAAATTAACTCCATTGCCATCAAAAACAATTCTTGTCACTTTATCCCTATACTCAACTGGATAATCTGATCCCTGGAACGCCTCTTTCTCAGATGTATCAAGGTCAGCCTGCAAAATGATTTTAAAGTTATCACTTCCACCAGCCGTGATCATTTCCTTAATATCTTCTAAAAGATTCAAGGTTAAATTACTATCACCATGACCATAAATTATTACTGTCCATGTAGTATTACTATCAGGCGCAGGAGAGGGCCCTATTACAATATTTTTTCTGCCACCTTCATCTCTTATATTGTCTTGCCATGCGAGTTGATATGATCCAGGAGGTATCGGTCTTTTAAGTCCATATTCAATCGTATATTTTGAATCAATTTTCCCTTTGTATTCTTGAGACCATACAAAAGTGTTATCTTTGACCAAACCAACCCATAAATCATTATTACTACCATTAGTCTTAAAGCCTGAATACTCAGCAATGAATGGTTCGAATTGAATAAAATTTAGAGCATTACCCTGTCCATTACCACTCTCAACTTTCACTATTGGAGGTTCTGCATAAGCACTAATTATTCCAAAAAAGGTTATCAAAAAGGCTAGACTGTAATATTTTTGAGCTATCATTTCTGCAAATTTTAGCGCAGATAATAATAAAAAAAAGCGCAGATTTTAATCTATCAAAAATGCATTAAGACAATATTGATTCTCCCTGTTATTAGGTTAAATTAGCTACCCCCCAATTAAATTCAATAGAACCTCAAATCATGAAACTCTTGTTACACTCATTTCTAGGGCTTGCCCTAATCTTCAATCTTTCGGCACAGGCTGACAAAGCTAAAACTGAAAGCAAAAAAGAAACCACCGAACACAAAGACATGAAAATTGTCAGTTATCTTATTGGTGCTGACATTGGGTCTAATATGAAGAATGCTGAACTCGGCATTGAAGTGGAACGCTTCATTGAAGGTTTCAAGGCTTCTGTCGCTGGAAAGAAAATTGAATTCTCCGACGAAGACAAGCAAAGAATCCTAGGCGCATTCAGTGCAGACCGCCAGGCTATCTCTCGCAAACAATCTCAGATGAAGGCCTTTGGATTAGATTCGATCGAAGCGTGGGATAAGCTCGCTGCAAAAAACAAGTCAGACGGAGAAAAATTCTTAGCGTCTAATAGCAAGAAAGAGGGAGTTAAAACACTGCCAAGTGGACTTCAGTACCAAATCCTTAAATCTGCTGATGGCGCAATACCAAAGGCAACTGACAGAATCAAAGCAAGGTATAAAGGCACGCTACTTGATGGGAAAGTCTTTGATCAGACCAACGGAACGACTCCTCGTCAATTCAGCGTTCGTGGTGTTATCAAAGGTTGGACAGAGGCCCTTCAAATTATGCCAGTCGGTTCAAAATGGAAACTCTTCATTCCGTCTGATCTTGCTTATGGAGACATGGGAAGACGCCCACCCATTGGTCCGAACTCAACACTTATTTTTGAAATGGAGCTTGTTGAAATCACACCGACTCCATCTCGAGTGCCTACCGTTAGACCAGGAAAGAAAGTAGGTTCTTCTCCTAGTGGTGCCAAGCCTCGTAAACCAATTACCGCGACCACACCTCCAGTCGCTGTTGAGTTTCCAAAAGAAAAAGGCGGGAAAATTAAAGTGACTCCAGTCGATCCCAAAACAGGAAAAGCGACAGGTGAAACAAAACTCATCGACCCTAAGAAAAAGAGCACTAAAAAATAGTATTCTATTTCTTCAATATTTTCCTTCTGAGGTTTCAAAGGTTTTAAACAAATCACTCTCTTAATTGGAGCGATTTGTCACTTTATCTCGTACTAATAAATATGAATAAAAATAGTAATAGTGTTGGCATAATTGGACTGGGCATTATTGGGAGCAGAATAGCAAAAACACTGCAACAAAAGGATTGGCGAGTATCTGTTTGGAACAGAACTTCAGGCAAGGATCCAAATGCTTTGGAATCACCGGCCGAAGTGGCTAGAAAATCAAATGTTTTACAAATTTTCGTGAGAGATGGGGAGGCGCTGCACCAAGTCATTGACAGTATCGAGTCAAACCTGACTGCTGATCACATCATCGTTAACCACGCCACCGTCTCACTTGAGGATACAAAATCGGCCAATGAAAGAATTATATCTCGAGGAGGATCCTTTCTCGATTGTCCTTTTACTGGTAGCCGAGATGCTGCTGCGGCAGGACTGTTAAATTATTATGTAGGTGGAGATCAACCAACCCTCGAAAAGGTTCACTCATTACTATCAGCAAGCTCTAATAGTGTAACGCATCTCGGAGAAGTTGGAACAGCTACTGTATTTAAAATAGCCACTAATATGATTTCTGCGACTACCGTGGCAATACTTTCAGAATCACTTGCTGTTTGTGAGGCAGCTGGTGTGAAAATTGAAAAAATGTCAGACGCTATGAAAGTAAATGCTTGTTCTTCAGGGCTCACTAATATGAAGCTACCTACAATGCTAGAAGGAAACTATGAGCCTCACTTCTCTCTAAAGAACATGCTTAAAGACGCAAATTTTGGACTCACCATGGCCGACATTGAGGGAATTAATCTGCCGGTCTTAAAGGCTGCTGCACAAAGTATGCAATCGCAAATGGATAAAGGGCAAGACGATGAAGACTATTCGGTGATATACCGTAACTTCACAGAATAATTGCTTTTTAGATCTAATGAAAAGAATAGATTTATCCAGGCGTGCAAAATACCGTATTACTGGTCAGGACAGAATTAGGTACCTTAATGGTCAAGTAAGTAATGACGTTAATAAGGTTACTCCAAATAAATCCATTTCTGCTTGTGTTACGACTGCCAAAGGAAAGCTCGAAGGTCATATATGGATTGGCATGGAGGAGGGTAACGATGCCCTTTTAGTCGATACCGATCTGGATCTTCGAGAATCTCTAATGATTAGATTATCAAAATATATAATATCAGATGATGTTGAAATAACTGACATTACTGATGACTTCCTATTACTACATGATCTAGAACCTGAAGATGTCGATGGAGTCCTATCAAAAAGGTATGGCAGTGAAGGCCATGACCATTGGAAAAAAGCCGATGACCTAGTTTCGGGTGCAGACTGGATGAGTGAAAGTAGTCTTGAGGAATACCGTATACTTCATGGTATTCCTGCGTGGAACTCTGAACTAAATTTAAATACTTTGCCTCAAGAAGCCTTATTGGATAAGGTGAGCGTGGATTTCCATAAAGGTTGTTATGTCGGACAGGAAATTATCTCCAGACTTGAGAGTGTTGGCCAGGTAAAGCGTAAATTAGTAGGACTAAAATTTAATGATGGAGCATCACCGGAGCCCGGTTGGGAACTAATGGATCAAGACAATGTCAAAGTTGGTAACGTCACTAGCGTCTGTTCAAGAGAAGGTGACCTTATCGGATTAGGATACGTAAAAAGGGATAAATTACCTGTAAAAACTAACAATAACAAAAATAATCTTTCCTCTGAAGCCATGATACGGCATACTCTTTTTACAAACTCCTAATAATTTGTAAAAAGTTATGAAACGATTCTTTATTCAAGGAGCCATTTTACTATGGTTGCTTTTTCTTAATGCGAGTTACAGCGGCGCTTTCATATACGATCTTGTTCAACCTGGACAAAGAGAATTTATTCTGGATAAAGCAGAATTAATTAGTGATGCGCATGAAGAGGAGAT
>PAHQ01000019.1 GCA_002705125.1 Verrucomicrobiales bacterium
GGTAAATCGACACTTTTGAAATTGATTCTTGGTCTAGAAATTCCTCAAACTGGTAGCCTTGACGTTTTAGGGCAACCCGCAGGAAAGAACCGTCGAAAGATTGGTTATGTGCCACAAGCCATGCGCTTTGATCCACTTTATCCTATTTCAGTGCTCGAGATAGTCCTCATGGGTCGACTTGACCGGCTAGGTGTAGGTGCTTATTCAAAACAATGTCGACAAGTTGCAGAAGAGGCCCTTGAGACAGTTCATTTGGGAGATTATAAAAAAAGAACATTCTCAGAACTTTCTGGTGGTGAGAAACAGCGGGTCATGATTGCCAGGGCGTTGGCTTGCGAACCTGAGTTATTATTGATGGACGAGCCGACAGCAAATATTGATCTCTCGGCTGAGGAGCAATTTATTGAAGCCTTGGCTGGTTTGCGAGAGAAGATGACACTCATTCTTGTTACTCATGATCTGGACCTTGTCACTGAATTAAGTGATTCAGTTTTATGTGTGAATCAGCACGTGCACCGTCATGCACTCCCATTGAGCGGAGAAACGATTCGAGAAATATATAGTGGTCGTCGCCGAATTGAACATCACCGTAAAACCCGTCACCACCAGGGGGATCATTCCGATTGTAGCCATGACTGAATTTTTCGAAACAGTCCGTGATGTTCCAGTCATCAGGTTTGCTCTATTGGCGGGAATCGTATCGAGTTTTACTTACGGTATCGTCGGGACTTTTGTTGTTACTCGTCGGATCGGATACATTGCAGCAGCCATAGCACATAGCATACTTGGAGGAATTGGTGCAGCTATTTACTTTAGCCGTACTTACAATATTGAATGGTTAACGCCTATGCTTGGAGCGATCACTGCTGCGATTATTTCAGCTTTAGTCATTGGTTGCATAAGTCTTAAATTTCGAGAACGAGAAGATACAATCATTTCTGCTGTTTGGGCTGGAGGCATGGCTCTCGGTCTTATTTTTCTACATCATACTCCCGGTAAGGGTGTTAATTTGGAAAGTTACTTGTTTGGGAATATTTTGTTAACTTCAAAGAGTGATGTGGTAGTGACCTGTGTTCTAGGTCTAGTTGTTCTAGGTCTGGTTGCTCTTTTTTACCATAAGCTCATAGCGGTATGCTTTGACGAGGAGTTCGTGCAATTACGAGGAGTCTCCTCAAAGGCGTACTACTTGCTTCTACTTGTTCTTACTGGGATTTGTATGGTCCTTTTGGTACGGGTAGCGGGGATAGTATTATCACTAGCATTGATAATTTTGCCTGCGGCAACGGCATGTCGTTTAGCGCGTAGTATTTGGATGATAATGATTTTGGCGGTAGGTCTATCAATGTTGTACAATGTGGGAGGACTTGTGGTGAGTTTTGAGTTGGATCAACCTACCGGTCCATTTGTGGTGGTTGTATCATCTATTATTTACGGGTGTTCATTTTTAATAAAGAAGACCTGAATTTAATTTTTCGTTTTGCTAGAGCTTAACGATTGATTAATGACTAGATGATTTGTATTTTATTATTATATGAATATTGATCGACGTCATCTTCTTAAAAGTGGAGCAGCATCAATGGTAGGATTGGGCTTCCCTGATATTATTCCCTCCAGTGCACTTGGAAATACTGAAAGGCCTGCGCCTAGTAACCGAGTGGTTATGGCTGGAATAGGGCTTGGTAACAAAGGTAATGGAGATCAAGAAGATTTCTTGCGGCATAAAGAAGTTCAATATGTGGCTGTATGTGATGTAAGAGAAAAAATACTGAATAGAGCCAAGGATAGAACTAACAAGAAGTATGATAACTCTGATTGTAAAACGTTCATTGATTACAGAGAAATTATTTCTAGAGATGATATTGATGCAGTTCATATTGCCACGCCTGATCACTGGCACGGTCAAATGGTGATAGATGCTTGTCGTAACGGTAAAGATGTTTTTTGTCAAAAGCCCGAGACAAGGACCTTGGAAGAGGGGGCTTTAATGATCGATTCAGCGCGACGTTATGGTCGTGTTGTGTCAGGGGGTAGTCAACGAGTGATGGAGGACTATAGCAGTGTTGTGATGAGATGCTGGAAAGGCCACTTTGGTGAAGTGGAGTCCATTAATGTTAAGGTTGGTCCAATGTCTCAGTCTTGTAATTTACCACCTCAAAAAATTCCGGATGATATAAATTGGGATCTATGGTTAGGGCCGGCACCATGGGCGCCATATAATTCTAATCGTTGTGATGGAAATTTTGAAACTGACGGAAATAGTTGGCGTTCTTATTCGGATTATTCAGGTGGAGGATTGACTGACTGGGGAGCTCATCATTTTGGGGGTGCCACATTCGCTTTAGATGTACGTGACCTTCAACCAAATGAAATCATTCTTCATGAGGACGATGGCGAAAAACATATATCTTTTAATTACTCTAACGGTAAGAAAATTACGCATAATAGGCCAGGCACTGGAAATATGAGAGTCGGCGGAACCGGTGCCAAAATTGAACCTTCTCCAAAGCCAATACCAATTTATGCAGATAATGATGGTAATGGAGGAAGGGGGAGCATTGACGGGGATTTCATCCATTGTATAAAAACTAGGAAAAAACCCTTCCGAAATATTGAGCATGCCGTAAATACTATGGTTCTACCTCATATGGCCACGATCGCCTACACTCTTAATAGATCACTTAAGTGGGACGCTGATAAACAGGAATTTTTAGGAGATATTGAAGCAAATCGACTTATTAGTGTCGCTCGTCGGGAGCCTTGGCAGATTTGATTTTTTCCGCAATACAATAGAGATGCTTTGAACCTCTGAAAAAGATTTGATTGCCTGCCACAGAGAGTGAGGAAACTAATGGTTCATTGAGCTTATTCGTTGAAAGAACTTCTAGTTCTTTTGACTTGTTTATTACTATAGTAGTTCCGATTCGATCTGTAACATAAACACGATCATTTGCTCCAATCGGAGAGGCATAGATGCCGGTGAGACCAGGGAGTCTTTCGCGGTTAATATAGGATTTGCCGTCTTCAGATTGAAGGCAGGAAAATAAGTTTTGGTTGGATTGGCTAAAATATAGCATTCCATCATATAAAAGAGGCGAAGGTACGTACGGAGTGCCACGGCTCTTCGTCCAAAGTATGGAGTCAGACTTTGATGCGTTGCCGCTCGCCGATAATTTGACGGCCAATAGTGAATAGCCTTTATAGCCAGTCATACAGAACACCTTTTCTTTATCTGCAACAGGAGAGGGTATTGCGTTATTTGTTAACCCTGCGCATTGCCAAATAATTTTTCCATCTTTCAGATTATAACTACGAACGAAATTTGATCCTGAAGTAATAACTTGAGTCTTTCCGCTATGATTAACGATGAGTGGAGTGGCCCAGCCATTCGGTTCATCACGCTCCTTCTGCCAGATCGATTTACCGGTTCTAGCCTCTAATACGTGAATTGAGGAAGAGCCCTGATGGTCTCTAACGACTATGAGCTTATCCTTATGAATAACCGGTGAACAACCTTCCCCTAAACTTGCTCCCATTTTTATTTTTCCTAGACGCTGTTCCCATAATTTATTTCCATCTAAATCATAGCAATACAGCCCAGCGGAACCAAACCAGCAGTACAGTCTCTTCCCGTCTGTTGTTGGAGAGGCTGAAGCAAAGTTGTTGTCTCTATGGTGGCCTTCATGTGGAATGAGTTCATTTGCAATTCTTTGCCACCTTTTTTCTCCAGAAAAACGGTCATAGCAAATAACCAAAAATTTATAGGAGGTGTTAGGATGTTTTATTCCAAAAACTCTTTCAGGTTGGTCCTCTGGCCTTGGAAGTGACGGGTCAATTTTTTCTGTATTAACGGAAGTGAGTATAAAAACTTTATCGTTCCATATGATGGGGGTTGAACTTCCTTTTCCTGGAATTTGGACTTTCCATGAAATGTTCTTTTTATCATTCCACTTTAAAGGAGGGGTGGCCGAACGTGAAACGCCGTTAGCTTCTGGTCCTCTCCACTGGTGCCAATTGTTCCTTTCATCAGAATAAATGAATCTTTGGCCGTCGATTAGGTAGAACGTTAAAAAAATAAATAAATTAAAATTAATTGGTGCTCTTAGGAGTTTAGAAAGCAATCCCTGAGAGCTTTTTAAATTTATTAATTTCATATATGTATAATCATAAAATTATGAAATTAACTCAAGAGAAGATCACTCCATTTTATATTTTTAGCAGCTTCTCTTATAGGATTTGATTTAATTGCACGAGAGACGGATTTACTAATACGAACCGTCGTTTGAATTTCAAAGGGTTAAATTATTGTAAATTATAAATTAACATTATTTTTATAATTGTTAGTAACTATCTAAGCGTTAGAATTTAAATGAAATATAATTATTTATGAATTCTTCTAATGTGCAATACACGGTAAGCAGGAATAATGAGCAGTTTGGTCCTTATGACTTTGAACAATTAAAACAATACGTGAACGAAGGGAAAGTATTAAATGACGACCTTGTTTTCGATGGTTCCAATTGGGTGCATGTTGGNCAAATANTANGTTCTCCAAAACCATCCTTAAATGTTCCATTAGCNGCACCGCGNAATATGACGCCATCACCACAGCAATNTAATCAGCAGCAGGCNGTCAANTTNATGCCGCTCCTTGNGCCAATGTTTAGTTCTCAGGNATGGATAAGNTTTTTATCGGTACTTGGATTCATTGGCACTGTAATTAATTGTATAATAACACTTATTTCTTTAGTACACTTATTAGCTGGAAAGGGGGATTTGATTATACTTCTTTGGAAACCTTATTNCCGCACTCCTTTTCTTTTACCCGTCTTATTTACTTTGGAGTTATGCTAATACGATNATTCAGTTAAGGAGTGGCTTCCAGCTTGGCGCACTTAAGAAGGCAATNGAAATACAGGCACGNGTTTGGAAGTTTTATGGTATTTTGGCCTTGGTTTTTGTAATTTTAATTATATTGATTTTTTTATTAGGGTACTTAGAAGTTATAAATTTCTCGAATTCGGAACTAAATTTTACCACCTGATAAGTTTCTTAATTAATTATTTGGACTGAGGCCAAAATACTTACGAGCCCAGCTGAATGTTAGTGAATGAAATTCATCTTTTACGCTGTGCTTGGCATAAGGGTAAACTCTGTATTCCTTCTTTCCGCTTAAGTGATTGAAGATGGCAAAATTTGTAACAGGCGGGCAGATTGCATCTTGTAACCCTACTCCCATAAAGACTGGGCAATGGATCATTGATGCCATATTCATCGTATCAAAGTAACTCAATGTTCGTAGCGTGCCTTCCCATGATCTTGACTCCTTTTCTTCGATCCATTCATCCATTTCTGGCCATTTAGATGTTTTAAAATATAGCTCCCAATTAGTGAGAAATGGAATGTGCGGAATACAGAGATCAATACGCTGATCTAAGGCTGCGGTAGACAGACTTAACCCTCCTCCTTGGCTCCCTCCCTTTATGGCTATTCTTTCTGAATCGACTTCGCCCCTAGAGCACAAAAAATCGACTGCTCNNACGCAATCCATATAAGCGCCNTTGTANTAATAATCNTTTTTATNATCAAGACCACGGACCCAGAAATTCTTGGGNGTNCCCTTTATNTCGTCTTGGCTGTTTCCGTGACCTCGTGGGTTAAAGGAAAAAACGATCATGTCGTCATATAAATTAATNGGTTTAAGGTTANCTCCATAACCCGGAANGCGNAGGATGACNGGGTGAGGCCCTTTTGTCTTAGGGACTTCATACCAGCCTTTGACGCGGACATTTCCATAGCTATGCATGATAACTTCATAAACATTTAGGNTTCCTTTGCTGAGGAGAGGCTGGTGAATTAGTTGGAATTTAGGAGGTACGGATTTTAAGTCTTTAATTGCGTTNTCCCAGAACANTTGNAAATCTGGTTCCCTTGTTAAGGGTGGTAATATGCTCAGGGGGGAGTAGCCGACCTGTACGGTTCTGGTCAATTTCTCATTTCCCCATGAACAATTAAGAGTGCCTTTGTAAAATCCAGGGTTTGAAATCTTTGCTGTATATCTTATTGATTTTTTTTTATTCGCCGATATTTCTATTTTTTCAGGAACTGATTGATTTATTAATTCATTTTGATCTGTATNTACCTGCCAAAATAATGAGGCCTTAACTTCTTTGTNTGTGTCATTATGAAGTACAAAAGAAAAATGGATTTCATTATCTTTTTCGAAGATGCCATTTTTTGATGCTTCGAAAATTGGATTCAAGGTGAGGCTTTTCGCGTTACNGNTGAGAAGAGGNAAGNATGTAATTAANATNAGGGCTAAGTTTAAGGTTATTGATCTCATNCTGNNTATTTTGATCATTATGCGTNTTCTAAAGTTTCTATTTTTTTGAATTAGGCCTAATATGTTTTATCTTAATTATTCTAAGTTTCTCTAATGAGCTATAAATATTTTTTTTCTACTTGGTCTTTGATTTTGTTACTCCTGGCGAATGCTGCTAAGGCTAAGCGGCCTAATGTTCTGTTTATAATGTCTGATGACCATACGGCTCAGGCTATTGGCGCATATGGAAGTAGACTTTCTAAACTAAACCCCACGCCTACTATTGATCGCCTAGCTAAGGAAGGGATGCTTTTTGAAAATGCTTTCTGTTCTAATTCAATTTGTGCTCCTAGTCGCGCAACTATTCTTACTGGTCAGTACGCCCATACCTGTGGGGTTCATGATTTAAGAGGAAGTATTGAGTCAGGGCGCCAGTATCTTGCAATTGAGATGAAAAATGCGGGTTACCAGACGGCAATGATAGGAAAGTGGCACTTGAAAAAAGAGCCGGCAGATTTTGATTATTATTGTGTGTTGCCAGGGCAGGGGAAGTATCATGACCCTGAGTTTCGAATTAGAGGCGAAAAGAAATGGCCAAAAAACCTTATTAAGTTTGAAGGTTCACATTCGTCAGATGCGGTGACTGATCAAACTTTGCGATGGTTAAAAGAGGGTCGCGATGATTCAAAGCCTTTCTTTCTTATGCATCATTACAAAGCGCCGCATGATTATTTTGAGCATGCGCATCGTTATAATAAATACTTGGCTGATGTGGAAATACCACAACCTGAGAGTTTGCATAAACCTCATTCTCCTAAGTTTGGTTCCATAGCAACTCGAGGTTACCAGGATGAACTTGTTCGACATATTGGGACATCAATAGGAAATCGTAACCCTCGTCGATCATACGCTCAGGANNTGCCACAGAAATTCCCTCAAGACTATCCAGCTGACTATGATTCTTCAAAGCTTAGTGATCGTCAGATTAAGGATATGGCCTATAATGTTTACTTAAGAAAGTACCTTCGTTGTGTTAAGGGAGTTGATGATAACTTAAAGAGACTCTTTAAATATATGGATGAGACAGGGATTATGGATAATACCGTTATTATCTATACTGGTGACCAAGGCTTCATGCTAGGTGAGCATGACTATCAGGATAAACGTTGGATGTATGAGGAGTCTATGCGCATGCCTTTTTTGATTAGGTATCCGGCAAAGATAAAAGCTGGAAGTAGGACTGACGCAGTAGTTGGTAATGTGGACTATGCACCTACTATACTCGATTTTGCTGGCGTAAAAAAACCTTTATACATGCAAGGGCACAGCTTTAAGTCGATCTGCGAAACAGGCAATGAACCGGCAAATTGGACTAATGAAGCGTATTATCGGTATTGGATGCATATGGCTCACCATGATAATCCAGGGCATGTCGGAATTAGAACAAAGCAATTCAAACTCATTTACTATTATGGAGCTGATTATCAGGGGATAAATCAAACCCCGCCGGCTTGGGAGCTTTATGATATGAAGCGTGATCCTCATGAGCTAAATAACTTATATGATGACCCCTCTTACAGAGATAAGATGAAGGATTTAAAAAAACGATTGGCTGCTCTTCGGAAGAGGGTGGGAGACAATGGTGAGGATTTTCCAAAGACTGAAAAAGTAGTGCAAGAGTTCTGGGATTATGACAGAGCTGACCGTGAAAAGGCTCGAAATATTTCAGGAGAATTCCTTAAACGCCGCCTGGATGAGTTGCAAAATCCAAAAGGGAAGAAGAAGTAAAATTGGGGGTTAATGATTTTTTTAGCTGTATCTAGGGGTAAACGACACGCCAGAAATGCGTTTCGTCAATGACGGTGGTATCCTTAAAGGTGAATTGAACTTGGCCTTGGAAGCTTGTCTCGTCGATTTCTCCTTCAGAAGGGTACCAAATTGATCCGTCTTCAAAGTCTAAGCTTGAGCTACTTTCAATTATGAAGTCAGCACCTTCGATACCGGTGAAACGAATTGAAGCGGTTTGATCAGAGCTATCAAAAGAAAATGAGGTTATTCTAATATTAGGTGTTTTGATTGAATCGCTTGATAATTGAACGATTTGAAAGCCGCCGATTCCTCCGCCGGAGGTTTGTCCGGATGCTAACCCATAGTTGATAGTGATAGAGTCTTCAGTTAAGGGTTCTTCTTCAGAACCGAATATTGCATAATTGTGTTTTTCTGCAGTTGTATCTTCTTCGTAATCGGTCTGCGTTGTTTGAGTTAGAATCGAACTGTAGGCTTTCGGGTCCCAGTAATAAGTTGTCTTTCCGTCAGATACGAAGCTGGCATTGTTATTATTAAACCCTGTCAGGTAAACTATAAGTTTGTACTCAGAGTAAGGAATGTCACTGATAGTAAAAGGGAGTGCACTCGTACCCCAAAACTGAAGGCCTGCTTTCATTGGGCTGTTATTTAAAGGTGCCCCCGAGAATGAATCTCGTCGACTTGCGGGAGCATAAAGACTGGCCGTCGTTTCGTTCCCGCTAGAATCCTTAAGGCTAGCCTCGTTTTCATTGCTACTGTTTGTCCAGTTCTCAACAGCTTCAACACCTGAGACGCCCCAAACCTGTTGAGCATTAACCGACGTTTTAGTGAAATTGACACTAATAACCTCTGCTCTAGCTGCCTGATTAATGAAGTTAATCAAACAAATTGAAAGAGTTACAGATGAGACAAAGGTTTTTATGACTCGGCTTAAGCTTTTCTTCATTTTCTAAGTGGTTTTGTCCACTTAATAACCCACCATTTTGGAAGTTCAATGCCAATGTATGAAGCTGGCATTTGGATGAATCCATCATAAAAGTTTTGTATTTTGAGAGTTTTCTTTCTTTGTTTAGAAAAGGATACGGCGGTGAGGCTTAGACCTAAGACCAAATAAAAGCACAGTAAGAAGAGTGTCGTCTTTAGTATCTTCCTTATCATCAGTGACTCACCTTATCTGACTAAATGTTTTTTTATTAGCCATTTATTAACTGAGTTAGCGATAACGATTATTTTTTCTTTGGTAACACCTCTTTTGCCCATGCTCTATGGAGGGTCAATAATTGCTGAACTTTTTTAGGATTTTCTTTGGCGTAATTTTTGACCTCAGGCTTCTCGTCATTGAGTTTATGAAGAGACTGAGGGTTATCTTTATTTCCGATGAGTTTCCATTCTCCTGAACGCACTGCCCAATTACTACCCCAGGAAAAGTGAAGTTTAGTATGTTTTGATTTTGCCTTTTTATCTTTTATAAGAGGTAAAATATTATGGCCATCAAGTGGTGGTGAGCTCGGATTAGGCTTTACGTCGCACAATGCCAAGAGAGTGGGAAACCAGTCCATGGCAGTAATTGTCTGATCACGAACTGTGCCCTTAGGGAGCTTCGAGGGATAGCTAATAATGGCAGGGACACGGACTCCTCCCTCAAGAAAGTTGCCCTTCTGACCGATCCACTTACCAGTTGATCCGCCGCCGCTTGCACCGTAGAAGTGATCCTTCTTGTATCCGCTCTTGTGATTTTCTACTCGAATTTTATTACCCGTTTCTTCGGAGTGCCCGTTATCGCTCATGAAAATGATGATGGTGTCATCTCGAAGCCCATGCTTCTCAATTCTATCTATAATTTGACCAATGTAATAATCTGTCGTGGTTACAATGGCTCCATAAGAACGCCGAGCAGGATCTTTCATTTCCTTATATAGACTCTCATGCATTTTTAGGGCCTGTTCTGGATAGTGAGGTATATTAAAAGGAACGTAGAGGAAGAAGGGATTATCTTTATTTTCGTCAATGAAATTAAGTGAGCGTTTCACCATGAGCTCGGGAAAATATTGACCTTCTGCTTTAACAGCGGTTGTTCCTTCATAAAGATCATGGAAGCCGGTGCCATGAAGGAAATAGTGATTATAGTTGTCTATGAAACCGTCACGGATTCCAAAGAATTCATCAAAGCCCTGTTTCTTTGGNCCGTNATCTCTGTGAGCTCCTANGTGCCATTTTCCAAANAGTGCTGACCTGTAACCCGAAGGCTTAAGAGCCTCTGCCAAGGTTACTTCTTCAAGAGCCATGTTGATTCCTTTTACAGAATTCATGTCACCTTGGGTCCAGTTCCAGACACCACCTCGCTGAGGGTGTCTTCCTGTCATTAAAGCCGCTCTTGCAGGGCAGCACACGGTGTGAGCATAGGCCTGAGTAAATAAAACTCCCGTCTCCGCTAACCTATCAATGTTTGGAGTAATGAGATCCTTAGATCCGTAGCAGTTCGCATCAATAGTTCCTTGATCATCAGTNAAAAGAATTACGACGTTAGGTGATTTTGCCCGAACTATATTGATCGAAAAGATAAAGAGTAATGCTAATATTATTTTCACGATAAGAACTTTCTCACACCCCTTAACCAGGGTCAACGGTTCTTCGTTTTGGTGTCTATCATTTCATTTTTGTTCTTTACGAAACCAGAGATAATAAATTGGAATAGATCCTATTAGAGAGAGTGTTATTCCTATAACAAAATCAAGCATTGCAAAATCCACATAACTAGGTCCGGGATTACCGAGGTCCATAAATGCAGAAAAACTAACTAATCCAATAATTAAACCTATTCCTCCAAAAATAAGGACAAATACTTTTGTGACAGATTTAACTTTTTTTATTATTTGTCCGATAGTAACGCCTGATACAGCTCCAGCTATGACGCCCATTGAGGTCCAAATAATAAAAATAATTAGGCGATCAAGAAAAAGTTCCATATTTCGCCCAATTCTCTAGTGTCTAATAAGGGGCTCCCATTCCTGGTGCGCCCATCATTGGGATTCCTTGTGGTGCTTGTAAGAATCCTGCAAGTGCACTCATTAGTGAGTGGAAAGAAGGTCCTATCATGAAAACAAAGCTCAGTACAATGAGGACAAGATAGAATATTCTTTTACCCTCAAGGTCAAACATCAAGAGATACAGTAATCCTCCAACCAGAGACAATGCGGCAAGGCATGAAACCCAGTTAAGTTTGCTTGTAGAGCTAAAGTATTTAAATTGCTGGTCTCTAAATTCGATACCAATTTTTCGCATTTCATCACTGACGTCTGGGGACAAGGGTTTCACAGGACTTCTCGGCATCATCGGAGGGGCAAACTTATCTTTGATGCGCTTTACGTATTCTTCATAATCAGATTTATAAAGATCCAACATTTCTTCATAATGCTTCCTCTGAATTTGATATTGCCCGAGTTTGGCTTCGTATTCTTTTTTCCTGACAGGAGATGATTCTTCAATGTCCTTACGCTCTTGGTCTATCATCACGTTTTGTGATGACATTCTAATCGTGTTCAACTTTAGGACCTGTGATCTTAGATAGTAAGTTGAAAAAAGCAGTATGAGAAATGAAATAATTGTGATGAACTTTGCAATTGTAATATTCTTCTTCATTTTTATTTAAATTGTTCAATTTGAAGAATGTTATCACTTAACTTAATAATTTATTAAATCGAAAAAATATAAAGTAACATCATTTTAATCGATGAAATAAATATTCATTATCCACATGTGATCTCGCTCGATGGCTTACAAAATAATCAGCCAGATCATATATGGATTAAGCCTATCTGTGAATTTATCGAGTTATTTTAAGACGACTAAAGCTATTAGATATTTAGGAGATCATTACACGTCAATTGACGGACCGATTTCTCTCTTCACTATAGATAATTTTCCTGATACAGCTAGTGATTAGTTGTTGGATTGAATTAAAAAAAATTAGTCTTTTGATTTGGCATTTGATAAATTTATTTTCTTTCAATATTTTCTGTAATCCAAGGCCAAGACCATCGGCCGAAGCTGAATGATAGGATGCCTATAATCAAATTTTTAATATCTGTTATTCCTGACCAAATTATAATTCCTCCG
>PAHQ01000020.1 GCA_002705125.1 Verrucomicrobiales bacterium
TATAATAATAAAATGCTCAAGCTTGCTCAGGAAGCCTCTAGTGGAGAAAATGCATCGGATTCGTTGGCTTTGAGGTTTTATACTTTGATTCCAAGAACAGAGGATGCGATTTCGGAGCTTGAAGACAGAAAGTCGTTTGAAAGGAGTGATAAAGGAAAAGCAAAAATCCAAGAAAAAATTGATGAGTTAAGTGCTACAATTTCGGGTGGAACAAGCGTCGATATTCAAGGGTTAAGGTTGCTTGCATACATCTACGAGAAAAACAATAATTTCCGAGGTGCTTATTCAATACATGACTACCTTTCAAGGGCTTTTCCTAATGCTAAGTCTGGAGATGGAAAGAAAAACCTTCACCCTGAAATTATTTATCAGGCAACTAGATGTGCTTTTTCGATTGGAGATCTTCTTTCCGCTCAGCACCATGGGATGAATTTTCTGAAGATGTACCCTGGTCATGAGCTTGAACCAGAAGTTCAGAGTATGCTAATGGAGCAGCTGTTTAGAAGAGGGGACTACACTAGATGTATTGAAATTGCGGTTAGTATACTTCCAAAATTANANCCTGGAAGTCCTCAACAAGATNTGTGCTTATTTTGCTTAGGAGGATCNTANTATTANGATGGCCAATATGAAGAAGCTGATCCTATTCTTGAACAGCATNCTGAGAAGTTTCCAAAGAGTNGTTANCTTGAGGAGTCNAGTTATTACAGNGGAGGTAATAAAGTAAAATTACTCGATTGGGCATNAGCTTTACCTCTTTTGGATGCATGGCTTAATAAGTATCCTGAGTCTTCGCTTAGATCTTTTGCAATTTTAGATGTAGCTACATGTCATTTTGCCAATGATGACCTCGACAAATGTATGGCTAGGTTAGATGAAATAGAGCAGAGGCATGCTAATAGTGAAATATACGATAGAAGTTTAAATTTGAGAGGAGATGTTTTGCAAGCGCAGACAGAATGGGCAGCTTCACAAGAAGCCTATATTAAAGGTAAGTCACTTGCGGAGCAGTCTGGACACTATCAAGTGGCAGCTGAAGCATTAAGTCANCTCGTACCGGTATCTATTGCCCAAGAAAAATANAANGATGCGGCAGGTTATTATGATGAGTTTATTGAAAGTTACCCCGGAAATTTCTTGGAACCACAGGTAGTGGCGACCTCCCTAGAAGCGTTAATTCACGAGTCTGTAGNCCGTGGACAAGAGGGNTTAGATAAGCTTGAGAANATTATTGATCAACTGGGTAGACAAGAGAACGCTGATTTAGAGAAGGCTGTTACGAAGTTCGGTGAAGTGTCTGTTAAATTGCTTGGTGGTGAAGAAACAATTGAAAAGTTAAAAGACATGTCTACAAAAGGAGGGCANCCTCAAGCTGTACTTGCTTGGTTATTGGTTTCTAGGATTGATATCATTGAAAAAGAGTTAAAAGAAAAAGATCCTGCAAAATCACAGGCAGAGATCAAGGCGGCNTTTTTAGAACTTAGAGGCTTTGATAAAAAAGTCTTGGCTCCTTACGTTTTGGCTCGGATTGGGGTGTTTTTAAGAGAAGGGAATCAAGTTGANCAATCAGTACCCTGGTTCAATGAGATTATTGATCGTCCGGGAATTGAGTCTAAAGACTATGCCTATAACGCTTTGGCAAAAATTCATCTTAAAGGAAATGATTTAAAGCTGCAGGAAAAAGGTCTAAAGTATGTAGAGTGGGTTGTAAATAACAGTTCTAATATGCAACTCCAGAGAGAATGTGCATATGAGAGGGCTTCATATTATTCTAGAAAAAACAACTGGAAAAATGCTGAGAAGAATTGGAACCAGTTTGTAAAGAATAAGCGNTGGACTGGAGCNTTTAGTGCTGAAGCCTGGTACAGGCTAGGGGAGTCTTTATATAATCAAGATAAGAAAACGGAATCCCTTACTCCATACATTGCTGTATTGGGTAAATATAAATCCAGGGTTGAGTTTTCAATTCCTGCAGCTTCGCGTTCAGCCTCGATACAGAAATCCCTAGGTAAAAATGCAGAAGCTTATTTGCTTGCTCATCGGAGTGGGCT
The DNA here is from genome assembly GCA_002705125.1 of Verrucomicrobiales bacterium. Taxonomy (GTDB): domain Bacteria; phylum Verrucomicrobiota; class Verrucomicrobiia; order Verrucomicrobiales; family DEV007; genus EC70. Next base: position 2,052 of record PAHQ01000020.1, read on the forward strand.
TGAGTTTGCCAACTATTTAAATGATAGAAGGTTTGCTCAGGAAGTAGCCAAATTGAAATCCATATACTATGAATTTTCNGATGAGCATGGAGATGAGAAAGATGTGAACCCTTATCCTACGGATTAGTATCAATTATTCGAATTAATAGAAAAAATGAAAATTGGATTAAGAAATTTCCTTATAGCTTTTGCACTTCATAGTTGCGCTATTTCTTTTGCTTTAGGTAAGCCTGTTGCTGCTACGATCACTATGGGGAAAAATAAACAGGATTTCCCAGGATATGTAACCAAAGCTGATGATAACAATATTTTCATTAGCCAGTTTGAAAACGGAGTTTCTCCTGCGGGATATGCATTGGCTGGAGTGAGCGATATTTCATGGAGAGAGCCTGAAGATTGGAAAAAGGCGATGCAATTCTGGAATCGTAATGATTTCAAAAATGGAAGTGAGGCATTTAAGAAAGCCATGGAGGACTATCAAGGACTTGCTAGTTCTAAGCATCCAAAAATGAAGGATAATATTGGAGCGCAGGCAGTCTTTTACTATATGGAGTGCCTTAGACGGACAGGACAGTTTGAGCTAATGATGGAACCTTATTTGAGAGTTCAGAAAGTGAACCTAGGTTCAAAGTGGCAAGATCAGATCCGATTATTCCAAGGTTGGGCTCACCTTGCTGCTGCCAAGTGGAATCCGCTAAACCTAATGATGGAGGCTTATGAAGTTAAACAAGAAGATATACCTGGTGTAGGAGACTTCACTATTGCTCCTAATGAGTTACCATTGAAGAATGGAATCAATGTTCATCATATGGCTCAAATTTCATTTTTACGAGCAAAGTCAACTGATGAACTTGCAAACGTGCTTGATATGAAACTTCAAGCTTTAGATGTGACTGACGAAACAATGCAAGAAAGAGATGAACTATCTTCTCGTATTGGACTAATGAGAAGTAAGGCTCTTACAGACTATAATAGAGCTTGTACTGTAAATTATGGGCAGGAGAGAGGTCTAGCTTTAAGATCAATGTTGTCAGTAATGTATCTTATAAAAAAGATGCCTGGATATTCAGAGAATTTCACTATGCANAAAGAAGCACATGGTATGGCAAAGCTCCTTAGTGGAATGAATCCCTCAATTTTTCCAACTGAACTTAATGATTTACTAGAAGCTCCAGTTGATCCAAACGGTGGTAAATAGAATAATTAACCTTTTTGAATTTTTGCAGGGTACTTCAGCATAGTAAGTATTTCCCTTGGATTCATTTTNCGAACTACTTCTTCGTCNATCCCTAAAGTTATTAGNCGCTTTCTATGGTCACTTTGTCTGCGTCTCTTTGCCGCACCACCTTTTCTGGGGCGGGTTAAATGCGTTTTCATGTATTTCCTTTTTAGGCGCATATCGAGGTGATTGTGAAANTTAGNAGTTTAAAATGTCTAAAATAATTTATAGGGGAGGGTAATTTGCATTAAAAATCTAATTATCCAAGAGAATTTTGAAATTAATGTTTCAATTTCATTGCCTCAAATACGGCAGCAGGCACCATTTTAGCCACATGATCTTCCCATCCTATTGGTCCTACAAGCCCTTTGACCATACTGCTACTCAGTTCAGCCAAATTTCTAGGTGGCATTAAGAAAATAGTAGTAATTTCATTTTTCAGCTGAGCATTTGTATGCCNCATGCCTTTTTCGAATTCATAATCTTGGGCAGAACGAATNCCTCTAAGAATGAAACTCGCGTCTATTTCGGTAGCATAGTCCACAAGATACTTATTTTCGAAGTATGCGATGCTAATATTAGAGACTTTAGGAAGAGATTTCTCGAGGATACCTAGTCTTTCATCCACTCCATAGGTATAGTCTTTGTCTGGATTTATTCCAATCGCGACTGTGAGATGATCAAATAATTCAAGCCCCTTATTAATCATCCAGAGATGCCCATTAGTTAGAGGATCAAAGCTTCCTGCATATACTGCTTTTCTTGATTCTAGGGGCATAATTAATTATTAATCGTACTGACTCAAAAATTCAGCTCTTTTTTTATTGATGTCACCAATTACAATTATTGGTATTCCCGAAGTTATCTTNAGTTTTTGCCCTATGTATAGNGGAATTGANCAGTGGTCTCCATCTATGAATATTGTTCCTTTTCGGGTNAGAGAATGAATCTCCAGTTNGGATGTAACACTAACTTGAGAATTTCTTGTTCCTCTGTGAATGAACTGAAATTCTTGAGATCCAAGAGGAAGAGGTTCTACCCCTTCTTGAAAGGTCCATGCTGTAGAGCCGGCTGCGGTAGAAGCTAATAGACCACTATTACGGTAAGACTCATCATTCAATTTGTATCGTGTAGTCGCTGCAGGGTTAGGGTTAGCAAAGAGTATATCATTAAGAATTGGTGGGCCGGTAGATTTTCCGTTAACAGATAAAGATAATCTACTTAAAGAAATTTTTGGCTGTTCTGATATTTTCTTATAAAAGTCCGCAAAGTTTTCAGTGTTACATGCACAGAAAAAACCAACACTCCTTGATGGGTCAGAATTAACTCCAACTATAGGGGTGTTTCCGGTAACATAATGTGTTGATTCGAGGAAAGTGCCGTCACCACCCACGGTAATCACTAAATCAAAATTATTTAAGTCATGATCACTTAGTGAGGACCGATAAATTTTTTTAATTGAGGCGTTATGATCCGTTAAAGTTTTCTCAACGCAATCGATGGTTTTTTTTTGGATTGTATGACTTTCTTTGAAGGCCTTTCTTTGTTGGTCATCCTGCGAAATAAATGAACTTACGTTCTTATCACTGGATTCAGAAAAAAGCTCCCAAGCGCTTTTTTTATAAATAAGTGCAACTGTCATTTTTTTAGTAATTTACTAATATCAATAACATAGAGTAAATCACAAGATTCAAGATAGTTATAATTGAATATAAAATGATTTATATCATGATATAAGTGTCACTAATAAAAGCAGATTAAGGCTGAATACCTTATATCAAATAAAACTTATAGAATATTCTCCGAGTTAATAACTGGAAATTTTAATAAGTATTTACAGAAGTACCAAATAATTGTTGTGGATCTATGCCGCGTAGATTGGCCTCTCTAATGGCATCTTCTATATCGTCAAATGTCCAAGATTTTGTTTTGGTAATAGTTCCTACTTCTCTAAGAGGCTGAAGAATAGCATCTTTTTCTGAGGGGCCCTCCCTTGGTTCTTTTTGTTCTTTGTTTATCACATTAACAAAGTTCCATTGCTTCATCATCTATTCGATATGATATATGTTACTAAACTGTAACATCTGAGTGAAAATATGCTGTATTGTAGAACTAAATAGTGAGAAGAGTAGTTATACCAACTCGATGAATGACTTTAGATAAATNATAATTATGAAAAAAATCAACCTACTGCTAATCCAATTCTGTTTTTTAATTACTCTTGTAAGTGGTGAAAATTCAAATAAATGGGCGCACAATACAAGTGATTTAAAGCCTGATCCTTCAGTCACTTTTGGTGTGCTTAAGAATGGAATACGTTATGCAATAATGCCTAACAGTGAACCTCCAAAAAGAATAAGCATGCGGCTTTTTGTTGATGCTGGCTCACTTATGGAGAGTGAAGAGCAGCAGGGTTTAGCTCATTTCATCGAGCACATGGCCTTCAATGGTACTAAAAATTTTCCTGCTGGAGAGATGGTTGAGTATTTTCAAAGACTTGGCATGTCCTTCGGAGGAGATACTAATGCGCATACATCATTTAAGGAAACAGTTTATAAGCTTGAGTTGCCGAAGCCTGAAAAAGATATGATCGATAGGGGTATGCTACTTTTTCGGGATTACGCCGATGGTATGTTGATGAGTAATGAAGAGATAGAAAAAGAGAGAGGTGTGATACTTAGTGAACTGATTACTCGAGATTCAGCAGAGTGGAGAACTCAGAAAGAAGCCTATAAATTTGCATTGCCTGATTCATTAATCAGTAAACGTTTTCCTATTGGAACAAAAAAAGTAATTAANGGNGCAGGTAGATTGCAATTTATGAATTTTTACAATAAATGGTACACGCCTGACCGTATGGCGATCGTTGTTGTAGGTGATGTAGTGCCGGAAACAGTAATTTCTATCATCAAGAAGCATTTTTCAGCAATGAAATCTCCTAAGGTTTTAAATGCTGATCCTAATCTTGGAAAAATTACTGTTGGTCGAGGTGTTATCACAAAAACTCACTACGAAAAGGAAGCTTCTGAAACAAACGTAAGTATCGAGGTTGTTAACCCCTATTCCTGGGAGCCTGATGACACTAACAAAAATATAAAAAGTCTTAAATTGCTAATTGCTAATAGTGTTATCAATAATAGAATCTCTGAAATCACAAAGAAAAAAGGAACAGTCATTACTGGTGGTGGTTCATATGCTCAAGATTTCTTGGATTTTGCAAAGTTTGCTAGCATTTATGTCACCTGTGAACCTGAGAATTGGGAAGGAGCCTTATCAGTTGCCGAACAAGAGATAAGAAGAGTGTTGAATTATGGGTTCAATGAATCTGAATTTAATGAGGTTAAAGCAAATTTTTTGAATGCATATGAACAAGCCAACAGGAGTTCTTCATCAAGAAAGTCCAGGTCCTTAGCAGATTCTCTAACACGTTCGATATCGATGAAAAAAGTTTTTTCGAGCCCTGAACAAGATCTTAACTGGATAACNAAGAATATTTCATCTNTGGACAAGGAAAGTTGTCATGAGGAACTTAAAGCTGCTTGGAACAGTGAAGATAGACAGATATTTATTGGTGGTAATATAGAACTTACAAAAGCTGATAATAAGATCATTGAAGTCTACAAAAANTCAGTTTCGACTAAAGTCGAAGCTCTTAAAGACGAGGGGCAATCAGAATTTGCTTACAGGNCGTTTGGAGCTCCCGGTAAAGTTGTTGAGCGTGTTCAAGATGATTCTATTGGAGTTACGCAAATTCGTTTTGATAATAATGTAAGATTAAACATAAAAAAAACCGATTACTCTAAAGACTCTATCATCATTGGCGCTCGNATCGGAGCAGGTATGTTATCAATGCCGAGAGATAAGCCTGGGCTGGCTGTTGTTGCATCAGCTGTGTTTGATGCAGGAGGATTGAATAAACACAGTAGCGATGAGCTTAGAAGAATTTTTGCAGGTAAAACTGTTAGTGGATCCTTTTCTGTTGGGGATGATGCCTTTGTTTATAGCGGATCAACAAATCAGAAGGACTTTGCCGATACGATGCAACTAATGACGGCTTACCTCATTGATCCTGGTTACAGAGAAGAAGCCTTTAGGCAGTTTAAGAATAAAATTGATCCTATTTACAATCAATTGTCTCATACTCCNATGGGTGTGCTGCAAGATCANGTTGATAGGTTTCTTAAGGGTGATGATTACAGAGCAGGATTCCCTTTNAGGTCAGATATAGAAAAAATTACAAGTNATGATGTCCAGTCGTGGTTAGAGCCATCACTTAAAAAAGGCTACCTAGAAGTTGGAGTTGTAGGTGATTTAGANGAAGCGGAGGTTATTAAAATTGCATCAAGGACGATAGGATCNTTACCAGATAGAAATAAAACAAAAAGTAAATTCAAAGAAAATAGAATTGTAGACTTTCCGAAAACAGGGCAGTCAAAAGAATTCATTTTTGAATCTGAAATTCCTAAAGCAATGATTGGAGTCTATTGGCCGACTGAGGATATTTGGAATATATCTAGGACTAGGCGCCTAAGCGTGTTAGGTACAGTTTTTGCAGATAGACTTAGATCAAAGGTTAGGGAGGAGCTTGGTGAAGCATATAGTCCCTATGCTCGTCATATACCTAGTGATACCTATGACGGATATGGTTATTTAATGTCTATACTTACAGTGGATCCTGAGCAAGCTGGTAAGATTGTTGAAGTTGTCCGGAGTATAGGTTCAGATTTATCTAAATATGGAATCACCGAGGATGAATTACAAAGGGCACTAAAGCCATTACTCAATAGTATTGATCAACAATTACGTCAGAATAGCTATTGGTTAAGAACTGTGGCTCTCAGTTCTCAAGAATTCCCTGAGAAATTAGAATGGGCTAAGACAATGGTTGATGATTATAAAAGAATTACCTTGAAGGAGGTTAATAATCTCGCGTCGAAATACCTTAAGGACGAAAAATCTTTAAGTATTAAAGTTATACCCAAGCAATAAAATACCGTTTTTTTAAATTCTTACGAAAAAAAAAGTTAAAGTTTATAGTTGTATATTGCTTGATATCAATACTTTGTGACGATAATTTGATTTGTTAAGTTTAGTCTGTTGACGCTTGGTAAGCACTTTGCTTTAGTTAGCCGCCTCTAAAATTAATAAAAAAGTAAACTAGTAAATAATTATGCCCACATTTGGAATTAATGGATTTGGCCGTATCGGTCGAAATGTATTCAGAGCAATGACTAAAGAGCAACGTAAAAGTGTTGTTGCAGTCAATGATTTAACAGATAACAAGACTTTAGCTCATCTCCTTAAGTGGGACTCAACCTGCGGAAAGTTAGATGCTGAAATCTCNTATGATGAAGAGAGTATAACAGTTGATGGGCATTCTATTAAGGTTTACGAGGAAAGAGATCCAGCTAAGTTACCTTGGTCCGATCATGGTGTAGAAGTTGTGCTTGAATCTACTGGTTTTTTTACAGCTAGAGAAAAGGCAGAGCTCCATATTACNAATGGNGGAGCAAAAAAAGTTCTTATTTCCGCTCCAGGAAAAAACGTTGATCTAACCATGTGCTTAGGCATTAACTCTGATCAATATAATGCAGATGAGCATCATGTTGTTTCGAATGCAAGCTGTACTACAAACTGCCTTGCTCCAATGGTTAAAGTTCTTAATGATTCATTTGGTGTCGAACGTGGCGTAATGAGCACGATTCACAGTTACACTGGCGACCAGAGATTATTGGATACCCCACACAGCGATTTAAGAAGAGCGCGATCAGCTGCTGTTAACATAATTCCCTCTAGTACTGGTGCAGCTAGAGCCATTGGCGAAGTAATACCAGAGCTTAAAGGTAAATTAAACGGTGGTGCATTTAGAGTCCCGACTCCGACTGGATCAGTTACTGATTTTACTGCTCAACTAAAGATGAAAACAACTGTTGAGGAAATGAATGCTAAGTTCAAAGAAGCTGCTGAGGGGGAACTTAAAGGAATATTAGAATATTCAGAAGAAGAGCCAGTGCTCATGGATATTGTTGGAAATCCGCATTCATGCATATTAGATGCTGATGTAACTATTGAGATGGGTGGTGACCTTGTTAAAGTAGTTGGTTGGTATGATAATGAGTGGGGTTATAGTAACCGAGCAATTGAGGCTATGCACATGCTCGCTGGAGAGTAAGCACTACATATATTATATAATTTAACACAAAAGGCACTCCGATAAGGAGTGCCTTTTACTATCTAAATAGTCTATATAAAATGTCAAAGAAGACGATAAGAGATATTAATTTACGTGGGAGAAAGGTGTTAGTGAGATGTGATTTTAATGTTCCTTTAAATGAAGAGAGGCAGATCACTGATGACACAAGAATAGTGGGTGCGATTCCAACTATTAAATTTTTAACCGAAGAAGGAGCGCGTGTCATAATATGTAGTCATTTAGGTAGGCCTGGTGGTGAAAAAAAACCGGAGTATTCTCTGAATGTTGTGGCAAATAGACTTAGTGAACTTTTGGGNGCTGAGGTTGGTTTTGTAGATGATTGCGTTGGTCCGTCTGTAGTCGAAGCTGTAGAAAATATTTCTGAAGGCGGGGTATCTCTACTGGAGAATGTTAGATTTTATTCTGAAGAAACCGAAAATGATTCAGATTTTGCTAATAATTTAGCCTCTATTGCTGATGTCTATGTTAATGATGCTTTTGGCACTGCTCACAGAGCTCACGCTTCTACATCAGGTGTGACGAGTCATGTTGAAGACTCGGTAATGGGTTTTCTTTTGGAGAAGGAACTAAAGTACCTTGAGGGTGAATTGAAAAGTCCAGAAAGTCCATTCGTTGTCATTTTAGGAGGGAAAAAAGTCTCCGATAAAATTGGTGTAATTAAAGCTCTTATTGATAAGGCTGATACTATTCTAATNGGAGGAGCTATGCAGTATGCTTTTAGNAAAGCTCANGGNTATTCTATTGGAGANAGTTANGTTGTAGATGATGATATTCCAATAGCAAAAGAACTTCTTAATGAAGCGAGTTCTAAAGAAGTTAATTTACTTCTTCCTGCAGATAGTCTCGAAGCAGATGATTTTTCAAATGAAGCTAACACAAATAATATTCAGCCCTATGATGAAGGTGGATCAATTAGAGAAGGTTGGGAAGGGCTTGATATTGGACAAAAAGCNATTGAAGAGTTTTCCAATGTAATTAGTTCGGCCAAAACTATTCTTTGGAATGGGCCTATGGGAGTTTTCGAGATAGANGCATTTTCAAAAGGTACCAAAATGTTGGCTGAAGCAATAGCAAGCAGTAACGCTTTAAGCATAATTGGAGGGGGAGATTCTGTCACNGCTGTGAAAAAATTTGGCTACGCGGATGATGTGACATTTATATCTACTGGTGGAGGTGCTTCTCTTGAACTTCTCGAAGGAAAAACGCTCCCAGGAGTCGATTCTCTTGATGATATATAATTTGATTTATAGATAATAATTTAACCCTAAACTATCAATAGTTATGAACCGTAAACCTATAATTGCAGCTAACTGGAAAATGAACAAGACTCCTCGTGAGGCTGTAGAATTTGTCGATTTGTTTGAGAACCATATTGGTGGATCTACAGAAGTAGATATTGTTTTAGCTCCTGCTTTTGTTGCTCTTCCAGCTGTTAAGGAGGCGTTAGCAAACAGTGAGACTACAATGTTAGCTGCTCAAAATTGTTATTTTGAGGAAAGTGGAGCATTTACTGCAGAAATTAGTATTGGGATGTTAAAAGAGATAGATGTTGATTATGTCATAATTGGACATAGTGAGAGAAGGGCTATTTTTGGTGAAACTGATTCTATGATTAATTCTAAAGCCAAAGCCTTACATTCTGCAGGAGTTAAGCCAATAGTTTGTATNGGNGAAACATTAGAAGAGAGAGACNGTGGTAAAATTGAGGANGTGCTTCGTCGTCAAATTGAGGAAGGGTTAAATGGATTAAGTGCTGAGAAAATGTCTGATACTGTAATAGCGTATGAACCGGTTTGGGCTATTGGAACAGGGAGAACAGCAAGTCCTGATCAGGCTCAAGAAGCACATGCTTTTTCAAGGTCTGTATTNAANGATATGTTTGGAGAAGCAATTTCACAGAGTATTAGAATTCAGTATGGCGGTAGCGTTAAGCCAGCAAACACCCAGGAGCTCATGTCTCAGGAAGATGTTGACGGTGCCCTAGTGGGGGGAGCCAGTCTTGAAGCTGAAAGCTTTTCAGAAATTTGTAAGAACGCTAGTTAGCTAAATTATAGGAGATGAATTTATTAGGCGTTTAATTTCATTCCTACCCAAACTAAAAAGACTCCAATTACGCTACTTAATGTAACGTAGCTAATAGCNGTGACAGTATTTCCACTCTTNATTAGTGAAAGCGTTTCGTAGGCAAATGTTGAAAATGTAGTAAAGCCACCTAAAAATCCTATAATAATGATTAATTTGGCACTATTATTATTTTCCCATATTGAATAAGCAATACCAATTCCCAGGCATCCCAAAAGATTGACTATTAATGTAGGTAGTGGGAATGCTCCATCATCCGTTGATTTACGAATTATTTGACTTACTCCCCACCTCGAAATAGCTCCGATAAATCCACCAAGACCAATATAAAGTAAAGAGATGATTGATTGCATGAATTGACAAAGGTAACCTCTGATTTACTATCAAGTCCAGTATGAGCAAAAAGATTATTGTAGCATATTCAGGAGGTCTCGATACCTCAGTTCTTTTATTATGGTTAAAGCAGCATTATAATGCTGAGGTCATCGCTTACTGTGCTGATGTTGGGCAAGGCGAGGAGCTTGACGGTTTAGAAGAAAAAGCATTAAGCACTGGAGCTTCAAAATGTTTTATAGGTGACCTTAGAGAGGAATTCGCTGAAGATTTTATTTTTCCAATGTTTCAAGCAGGAGCAATTTATGAAGGAAAATATTGGTTGGGAACGAGTATTGCACGTCCGGTTATTACTAAAGGAATGATTGAAATTGCTGAACAGGAAGGAGCAGATTCTTTTGCACATGGAGCAACTGGAAAAGGTAATGACCAGGTAAGGTTTGAGCTTGCTGCTGCTGCGCTAGCGCCTGATATGGAGATGATAGCTCCTTGGAGGATGGCCGAATTCAGAAAAGAATTTCCGGGACGTGCTGAAATGATTAGTTATGCAGAAAGAGAGGGNATTCCAGTTCAGGCAAGTGCATCCAAGCCATATTCGATGGACCGTAATCTACTACACATAAGTTTTGAAAGTGGGATACTTGAAGATCCCTGGTACGATGCTAGTACCGAGGATTGCAAGTCAATGTACGTCCTCTCAGTCTCACCTGAAGAGGCTCCTGACACTCCTGAGTACGTTCAAATTCTATTTGATAAAGGTAATGTAGTGGGCCTTCAATTTAATAATATTGAACAAACAATTAATGACTTAAAGTTAGAGTCTCAAGGTCTTCTAGGAGATTATCAAAAGCTTTCACCTTACTCTGTTATGGTTTTATTGAACCATCTTGGCGGTAGAAACGGAATTGGCAGAGTAGATATGGTCGAGAATCGATTTGTAGGTATGAAAAGTCGGGGAGTTTACGAGACACCTGGTGGAGCTATTCTTTTTGATGCTCATCGAATTATGGAAAGCCTTACAATGGATCGTGAAGTGATGCATATTCGAGATTCACTAATACCTAAATATGCGGAATTAGTTTATAATGGTTTCTGGTTTGCTCCTGAAAGAGAATCCATTCAGGCTTTAGTTACAGAAAGTCAGAAAAATGTCTCTGGTGAGGTAAGGCTCAAATTATACAAGGGGAATATCATTTCTGCCGGAGTTAAAAGTGATTCTAGNCTTTATAATGAGGACATTGCGACAATGGAAGGTGGTGCTGAAGAAGCCTATAATCAGGATGATGCGACTGGGTTCATTAGATTAAATGGACTTAGGTTAAAGACATATTCTCGGAGCCAGTCTTCAAAATAATTATCTATTAATATCTAGAAAGGCTTTGGTCGATCTCTATGGCCCATCGTTCTATGCCTCCTGATAAGCTGTAAGTATTTTCAAATCCTAACTGCCTCATGAATTGTACAGCATGCATAGATCTTATTCCATGATGGCAGTAAATAATGAAGTTTTCTTTGTAATTACTTTTCCATTCTGTAATAGCNGCTTCGATTTTATTAAGTGGGATAAGTTCAGAAGCATCTATATGACATATTAATCTTTCTTCGGGCTCTCTACAGTCAATTAATCTTGGATTAGTTTTACTGGAATNTTTTATCCAAGCTTCTAAAGNNGCAGGTTCGATTTCCATATTATCATTCATNGAAAAAAGTATTAAGGTTCAACAATTACAGGAGTTCCAATTGAAACGTTCTCAAAAAATATACGTGACATTTTTTCTGGCATTCTGATGCATCCATGAGAAGCGGGATATCCTGGAATGTATCCGGCATGCATCCCGACGCCACCTTGAGTAATACGCATAAAGTTTGGCATAGCCGCGCCTTCGTAAATGAGTCCAGGAGGAGGAACGGGTTGTTTTCGAAGATCTACATCATCATTGACGATTGTTCCATCAGGTGTTTTCCAAACTCCATAAATATTCGAAATATGGTCAGCATTTTTCTGCAAGATTTTATAACTTCCAGAAGGAGTGTTAAAGCCTTCTCTCCCACTTGAGATTTTTGATACTCCTACTAGGGTGGACCCTTTATAAAACTTAGCCCTTTGCTGTTTTAAATTAATTTTAACGAGCGGTTTTCCACTGGCGTTACTAGGGTCCCAAAATGAGACCGAATCAACAGGACCTTGCAATTGAGATACAGGAATATTTCCTCCAACAGCACCAAGATATGTGGTATGGCCAATACCAAAATCATAAGGGCTAAAAGAACAACTGGAGTTCAAAAAACCACATGCTATGGAAATAATTAATAAATTTAGAGTTTTGTTCACCGAATTTGATAAATATAGTGTTTAAAACACTTAAGTTTAGTTAATTGCTTAGGTCAAGAAGTTGAAGAATCCTAATTAGCATTTTTATTATCTCTCTTTATTTCCTATAAAATTATAAAATTTTTATTAGATGCCGACTTACGAATATTACTGCGAAAAATGTGAACAGACATTTGAGGTCTTTCAGTCTATGAAAGATAAGAAACTGAAAAAGTGCCAGGATAAGAATTGTGGAGGTACTGTAGAGAGGTTGCTTGGCACTGGAGCAGGTATTATTTTTAAAGGTTCTGGTTTCTATGAGACAGATTATAGGAGCGATTCATATAAGGCAGGAGCTAAGGCGGATGCCGATAAAAAGTCCTCAAATTCAGGTTCAGAAAATAAGAAATCCAAATCCAAATCCAAATCCAAATCAAAATCAAAATCTAAGAAAAAAGAAAAGTAGGATAAATTTAAAAATTAAACCTAATTAATAAATTCTGTGCCAAAGTTAAAACCAGTCGTTAAGGTTTTTGTATCAAATTTATTTTGTTTAATTGTTATACTAGTTATTACTTGGATTCACTTGTTAATTTTTTCTCCTGAGGATTTAACTAATATTGATTTAGGAGATAATTCTAATACCCCCCCAAAGGATATTCTTTTTAGGGTAAGAAAAGAAATTAATTCTGGTCGTACATTTGAATGCAGTGAATCCGCTTTAAANCAGTATTTNAATTCGGTTGTTTTAGGTAANGAAAATGAAACATTTAGTAAATTAGTAAAATTTGATTCGGTTGCTGTCAGATTGGAAGAAGATGAATTTGATCTCATTATTATTAGGAAATTAAATGGANAGCCATTAACCTTCAGCGCTAAATTTAAAGTTGTTTCAACAAATAAAGGTATTGAGATTTCTGTTCAGTCAGGAAAATTTGGAAAATTGAATGTTCCTGGAGGGTTTGTTTCTTTGTTGTACCCTGGAATTGTGAGTATAGCAGACCTTTTAGAGGTTGAAAAAGAAATGCTTTCTCGGCCAATCTCTATTACTCTTAAAAGAAATTGGCTGCAGCTTCNGCAGAGAGGCTAATGAAATAATCAGAGCTATGTTGATGTCTAAAACGATACTAATTAATAAGACTACCTGCTTGATCTCTGTTTTAGTTTTATTGTTAAATCTTTCCTACTCGGAGGAGAGATCTACCACGCTACTTCCTGACAAGGGAGTTAGTAGAAGTGCGACCAGGCAGTTTATTGTTCATGGTGATGATAGCGTAGCTAGGGGAGTGATGTGTGTTTACTGTGAGAGAACTAAGAGTGATCTTTTAAGTTTACTCAAGTTAAGAGATCGCTGGCGCTACCCTGTAGTCATACAGATGAGAGGTGATTTAAGGGATGCTAATACAGGTTTGTCGATAAGGCCGAGTATCTATAAACTACCAGATGATAAATTTAGATTTCAGATTGATATAAACCTAGGAGATAAGTTTAAGGCAGAATTATTAAAGGAGGAGATAGTAAAGATGCTGGTGGCTGAGTTGATAATTAAAAGTGAAAGACGAACGGTTGTTTCAAATGAAACTGGAGTGATTCCTGAGTGGATTAGAATAGGCCTAGTTGAAGTGTTAAATTATGAGGGAAGAAAACTGAATGATGGTCTATTATCTAAGTTTTTAAGAAAGGGAAAGGTTTTATCCCTAAAAGAAATACTCGTATCTGAAACAAAGGAAATGGATTCTATTTCACAAGAAATTTATAGAACTTCTTGTGGTGCTTTGGTTTATGCATTNCTAAGCCAAGATGGTGGTTCTGCCAGGTTGCAAAGCTACCTTTTAGAATTTAATCCTGGTGAGGAAAAATCTTTAGATAAAGTAAAGAGAGTTTTTCCNAATAGTGGTGCTACAAATGAGAGCTTAGAGGAGTGGTGGGGTGTTGAGTGTGCGCGTATGGCTGAGCCTAAGGCTACAGATATTTTGAATCCAATAGAAACGGAGAAAGAATTAGTTGAATGTTTGAAAATTAAAATAGTTTTCTCTAAAACGAAACAAAGTTCTGATAGTCAAAAGAAAAAAATCGGAGATAGTATTAAATCAATTTTTAAAAAANCTACCTCTCAAAATGCTNATTTATCAAAAGGTAGTGATGAAAAAAAANTAGAATATGATTTTCTGATTTATGATCTCAATGAGTACAAAAATTTTGTAGATAGAGATGATATAAGTACATCTCTTGAGAGGAGCTTGAAAATGAATGAAACAAAGCTTCTAAAATTGAGTTATCGAGCCTTTCCTCTTTTTAGACCAATTATTCAGGAGTATCAGAAAATTTTGGTTAACATTTCGGGCGGAAAAATTAAAGGTTTAGATAAAAGGCTTGAAGATTTGAAATATATACGTAATTCGATGATAAAATCCACAGACCATGCAAGCGATTACCTTAATTGGTTCGAGGCTACACAAATAAAAAATAGAAGTGATAAATTTGAGGATTATCAAAAAACATACAATGAATTGAATTTGCCACTTCCGNCAAGAAAAGATAATCTGTCTGAATATCTTGACGAGTTTGATAAAGAGTTTAAAAAATAGATTTAATAATTAATAAAGTGCAAAAACCTGATTTCCATGATGCAGTTGAAGAAGTTCTAAAAATGGACTCTAACTACTCTGAAGATTCATANTACTTTCTGCAAGAAGTGTTATTGCAGGCTGTTGATAAACAACGAAAGGATTCAGCTGGGGAAAATAAACATGTTTCAGGAAGAGAGCTGTTAGAAACATTTAGGGAAAGAATGCTTAGGCAATTTGGCCCAATGAGCATGACTTTACTTGAAGAATGGGGGTTGTCTTGTTCAGAGGATGTCGGCAAAATGGTTTTTAATCTTATCGAAGTCGGTGCTTTTGGTAAAAGTGAACGAGATCAGAAAGAAGATTTTATAGATNTATATAATTTTGAGGAAGTTTTTGTAGTCCCTTTCTTACCAGAAAGTAAAAGGGTAGGAAAGAAAAGTAGTGACTCTCATGACTTTAGTTCTCGTTAATGAAAGAGGTTAAGTTCCCCGATCATAGGACTGAGAGATTTAAGCTAGAAAATGGTTTAAATGTTATTGTCAGAGAAGATAATTCTAATCCAGTTGTTAGTTTGCAAGCGTGGTGTGAAACTGGATCTATACATGAAGGTAAAAATTTAGGNGCTGGCGTTTCTCATTTTGTTGAACATATGTTATTTAAAGGGACTAAATGTCGTAAGTCTCTGTGTATCGCTCAGGATGTCAGTTCCATAGGTGGAAGTATTAATGCTTATACCTCTTTTGATCGGACGGTTTATTATATTGATTCTCCTTCGGATGGTGTAGATAAAGCGATTGAAATTCTTTATGACATTGTGTTTCAGGCGGTAATACCAAAAGAAGAATTTGAACCTGAACGCGAAGTTATACGAAGAGAAATTTCAATGGGGAGTGATGATCCGGATAAGGTAGCCAGTCAGGAGATGTTTAATACATGTTACCANAGGCACCCTTTTGGTCTTCCTGTTATTGGGTATTTAGAAAACTTTAATGCCCTTAGTCATTCAGATGTTATTGATTATTATAAAGACAGGTATGTGCCTGATAATATTTTCATAGTGATTTCAGGGGATGTGTGTTTAGAGAGGATAAGACCAAAAATTCAGGAATGTTTTGAAAAACCTTCTAGGGAATCTTCACAATCAATATATGTCCCCCAAGAACCTACNCAGTTAGGAAGACGAGATAGTTTCGTTGAGTTTACAAATCCAATAACGCGCCTTTGGATGGCTTGGAAGATTCCAAGCATTACTGATAANGATACTGCTGCAATTGATGTTATGGCCGTCATCCTTGGACAAGGNCGGAGTTCAAGGTTGTTTAGATCNTTAAAAGANNAAAAAGGGTTAGTGCACAGTATAAATGCTTACTCTTATACACCAAGTCATGCTGGAATTTTTGCTATAGGCGCTGGAATTNATTCAAACAATAAGCACANTATTGAAAATGAAATATTTGATGTCTTAAATAAGATAAAAAATGAAGGGATTAAGGAGGAGGAGATTTATAAAGCTAGAAGAATTGCATTAGTTTCTCAATTGGAGTCACTTTTTACGGNGCAGGGACAGGCTTCAGATATTGGATCAAATTGGGCAGTCACAAGAAATGTGGATTTTACTAAGGAATATATTAGAAGGATATCTTTGGTGGGAACTGATGAAGTGATTGATGTGGCTAAACGATATTTGATTGAGGATTCGCTAAGTGTTATTGAAGTTGGAAANAAGAAAGAAAGAAAAAAAGAGATTTTTATTAATACTGATACAAAGAAAAAAACAGTAAATCATACTCTTTCGAATGGACTAAAGGTTTGTATTGAAGAAGACCATCGTTTGCCTTTGGTGTCATGTAGTGCAGTCTTTAAAGCTGGCCTTTTTGCTGATAAATTAAGTGGCAGTGGGATGACTCAGTTGCTTTCTCGGGTTTTACTAAAGGGAACAAAAAATTTTGAAGCTGATCAGATTGCTACACGAATAGAATCTCTTGGAGGTAATGTTTACCCGATAGGTGGTAACAATTCTTTATCAATAAACTCAGATTTTTTAGCAAACGATTTCGAGGAAGGGGTTAATCTTGTATCAGATATTACTGTAAACCCAATTTTTCCGGACCACGCTCTTGAAATTGAAAAAACAACACTAATTGCGGAGNTTGGTGAGGAGATAGAGAGTCCTTTGAATCTAGCTGTAAAAATAGCTCGAGAAAATATGTTTGGTCAGCATGCTCACGGTTATTCNAGGCTAGGAGAAGTTAATGATATTAAAAATTATGATTCAGTAAGTNTTGATAATTTTTATTCTAGTTACGGAGTTTCCATGAACGGGGTCATATCCCTGTGTGGAGCAGTGGATTATNAGANGGCAATTGATAAGCTCGAGGCGTTTTATTCAAGTCTCAGACCNGGTGAAATAGTTGAGTCTATGCATGATGAGCCTGAGTGGCCTATTAAGACAAAAGANATTGNAATTGGCCATCATAAGGAACAAGCTGTTGTATTAGTTTCATACCCAGGTCTGTGTTTGAGTGATGCTGATAGACCAGTTATGGCAATTTTGGAGGAGGTTACGGGAGGTATGGATGGGTTATTGTTCGTTCGTATCAGGGAAGATCTTGGCCTTGCTTACTATGTTGGAATGAGTCANATGCTAGGTTATTCGAGGGGNAATGTTATGTTCTACGCTGGCACTAGTAAAGANGCTGTGCCAAAAGTGCAGGCTGAATTGGAATTAATTATTAATTCTTTAATTAATGAAAAAGTTGAGGAAGAAGTTTTAAGCCGTGCAAAAAAATCATTAATTGGAAAATACACTCTAGGCAGACAATCTTACTCATCTCGCTCCCAGTCTACTGCTTTAAATGTTCTCTATGGGTTAGGGGATGATTATGATGAAAAGTGTCTTCAAAGAATTAAAGAAGTGGATACTAGTGACTTATTGGAGTGCGCAAAAAAATATTTTGATGTTGACCATAAAGTAATTGTAAAAATAATTCCCGAAGTGAATTAAGTTTATTCGATGACAAATCCTAGGATAGTTATTGTTGGNTGTGGTGCTGTCGGATTATTTTATGGAGCAAAGTTGGCGCTTTCTGGACAGGATGTTCATTTTCTAATGCGTCAAGATTTTGACCAAGTTTCAAAATATGGAATAAAGATTGAGTCTGCTAGTGGTGAGGCGGAATATTTGGAAAACCCCTCTATATATANGGATGCATTAGAGATAGGGCCCTGTGATTTAATTATTGTAGCCATAAAATCTACAGATAATAAGGCTCTTGAGTCTTTAATACCCAAATTAATTAAAAAAGAAACTGCGATTATGACCCTTCAAAACGGCTTGGGAAATGAAGAGTTTATTGCAAAAAAGTTTGGATCACATCGCGTTCTAGGAGGNCTTTGTTTTGTATGTCTTAATAGGGTTTCAAAGGGGGTCGTTAGGCATATCGCTCAAGGCACTATAAGTTGTGGTGAGTTCATGGGGCTTCCGCTTCCAAGGACTCATGATGTGGCGTTAATGTTCAAAAGTGCTGGAATTCCCTTTATAGTTGCAGAATCATTAATTGAACAGAGATGGAAGAAGCTTGTCTGGAATATTCCATTCAATGGAATATCGATATCTGAAGGAGGTGTTGATACATCTGTAATTTTAAAGGATAAATCACTTCTTTTTTTGGTAGAGGCCTTGATGAGGGAGGTTATCCAAGTAGCTAACAANTTAGGATATAATTTATCAAATTCCTTAATTGATCATAATATTAAGGAAACAAAATCAATGGGGCCATATAGGCCATCAAGTATGATTGATTTTATGGAGGGTAGGCCCGTAGAGGTTGAGGCGATATGGGGTAACCCGGTAAGAGTTGGAAGAAGTGTTGGAGTAGAAATTCCTAGAATGGAGGCTTTGTATGATTCTATAAAGTCATTATCTTCGACAAAATAAAAGAAAAAGTGAGGTTAAGAATTATAATCCAACTATGAGGGAATTTCTCTAGATCGCGGTTCTCTTTTATCTGTACCAGCTGAGCACGGTGATGTAACAAAAGGTCCTCCTGCTAAAGGAACCGGCTCTGAGAATGCAACGTCAGGCATTTCGCTGGTTTTGCCAGCTAATGGAAAATCTTTACGAAGGGGGAAATACGGATATCCCTCCCACATTAAAATTCTTCTCAAGTCAGGGTGACCAGAAAACGAAATTCCAATCATATCAAAAGCCTCTCTTTCATGCCAATTTGCTGTAGGCCATAGCTCAGTAACGCTTGCTACTTCTCTTTCTGATTCGTCTATTCCAACTTTAAGGCGTAAATGGCAAGAGTGGGTGTATGAGTATAACTCATATACAACCTCGTACCTAGGATCTAGGCCCATATTGTCGTTTGCTGTTAAATCAACTAGGTAGTCAAAATTTAAAGTTTCTTTACAGAAAGAACAGATGGATAATATATCACTTTTATTTACAGTGAGTGATAACTCACCACGAAAGGAGGTTTTAAGCAGAATGCTTTCCTTGTATTCAGATTCTATTTTTTTGACTGCCTCTAAAGAATCCATAAACTTTTTTTTATTAGCTAATTTTACTTAGAAGCTCNTTTTTTTGCTCAATTGTCGATTCTTCAGTATCAATTTTTCTTTGAAGTCTCATTAGACCTTCTAGCAGCGCCTCGGGGCGAGGAGGGCAACCACTTATATATACGTCAACTGGGAGGAGTTGGTCTATACCTTGAAGCACAGCATAGCTTCTGTACATTCCTCCAGAAGATGCGCACGCTCCCATAGCAATGACCCACTTGGGCTCGGCCATTTGATCATAAATTCTTTTTACAGCAAGAGCCATTTTGTAAGTGACAGTGCCTGCAACAATCATGACATCACTTTGCCTAGGTGAAAATCTCATGACNTCCATTCCAAAGCGCGATATGTCGAATCTTGAAGCTCCGGTAGCCATTAACTCGATTCCACAACAGGCAAGCCCCATTGGCATNGGCCACAATGAATTACTTCTCATCCAGTTAATGGCAGTGTCCAATTTGGTGAAAGTGACATTACCTTCAATCTTGGAGTCGTAAGCTGCAGGAGTAGTGGTTTTAGGCATTATTTAATACTTNATGATGNTAAATTAGGGCTAATCATATTTCGGGCAAGAACTTTGTGAAATTTTTCACAAAGTTTTATATTAACGGATAAAGTGTGTGAAACGATTGATGAATGAGGATGGGTTTAAATTTGTGATGAAACTATCGTATTATTGCCCTATCACTTATCTAATTTAGAACTTTTAAAATTAGCTTAATTTACTGTTACAGGCATGAATTATGCTTATAATACATAAAACCAATTTAATATAAAACTTATGAGTGATGATACTGAAGTAGATGAGCTATATGATTCAAGGGATAGTGAAAAAGACTCTATTCGTCTTGAAAATGGAGGTGATGATAATAATTCAAAAGATAAAAATGAAGAAGCCTCAAAAGTTAAGAGCAATAAAGGCCCAACTTTAAATTATGGTATTGTTGCTGCTGTNCTTTTGGTTGCTTCAATTGTACCGGTAGCAATTTTTGATAAGCCTTTTTTCATAACACCACTGGCCATTGGGTTATCGATTTTGGGAATGACATATTATTCCTACAAACGAAAACGTGATTGTAGTGAGGAAGGAATTATTTTTTATAGCCATAGTCAGATAATATATTACTGGCCGATATGGTTAGGGGCCTACGTTCTTAGNGACTTAACTGTTTTTGGAGGGTTTAGTAATGAAATAGATGGTAAGTTGTTCGCTTTAGACCATTTAACTTTGATGCATCTGGTGATNGTAGGAGTCGTTGTTTTTTTCACAAATGTTAATCTTAGAGGTGTTTGGGCTATGGTTTTTGGAGTAAGTGCTTTAGCTGGAGGTTTAGCGTTAACTCTTTTGGGTTGGTGGAATCCCTTGCTTGAGCAGTTAGGTAATCTTGAGTTGTATGTTAATTCTGACTTTTATAGAGCAATGGGTGCAGTCCTTTTTATTCCCTGGCTTTTTGTTGTTTTCGTTTTTGATTTGAGAAGGTATTTTCATTTTCAACCATCGCAAATTACAATGGTTAATGAAATAGGGGAGGGAGAAAAGAATTTTGATTCCTTTGGAGTTGTTATGGAAAAACATAGAGACAATTACGTTCAACATATGGCTTTAGGGTTTGGTTCAGGTGATTTAAGTATGGCTACTCATGGAGGAGACCGTGAAGTCATGACTTTCCCTAATGTGCTGCGCATAAACAAGGTTCTTAAGGAAGTGGCTAAAATACGTGAAATGAGAGGGTGAAAATTTGTACTATGTTTATGAGGGAGAANATTCTCATAATTCTATTTTTTACTGGTATATGTTCTAGTTTTGTAAATGCTCAGGCTTTTAACGATTATAGTGAACCTCCGCATAACTACTGGGGGGGTGAGCCCAATGATCCTATGTCCCTTCTCCTTAAAAAGGTAGAATCAGGAGAAACTAAATTTGATAAAGTTCTTGGTCTTCCTCTGGTTGAAGACTTGCTGAAAGCCCTTAAAATATCTAAGGACTCACAAATTCTTGTCTTTTCAAAGACTAGCTTACANAGGGCAGCTGTTTCTGCGAGTAATCCGAGAGCAATTTATTTCAATGAAGATGTTTACTTAGGTTGGATGCCTGATGGTAGAATTGAGATTGCGAGTGCTGATCCCGAGAAGGGATTCATGTTCTTCTTTCAGCGACCGTTGAAAGATAAAAGATCTCCTCTATTTATTAGAGATAAAGTGTGCTTGGAATGTCATGCAGGAAGCGCTACAAACTTTTTACCTGGCCCTTTGGGTCGTTCAGTCTTTCCAGATATTAGAGGTAGGAGTTTAGGNNCAGTAGATAGCTATGAATTAATAGGTCATAATGTGCCTATATCAGAGAGATGGGGAGGGTGGTATGTCACTGGTGCACACCCCTCATTAAAGCATATGGGAAACTCGATTGCTTATCGTTCGTCTAACAAAAAGGAGTTAAAATTGAAGGTAATGAAATCTAAGTTGGATTCTGATAGAATTTTTGAATCGAGTAAATACCCTAATTCTGATAGCGACATTGTTGCCCTTTTAATATTTGATCACCAGGTTGGTATACACTATGAGCTAGTGGAAGCAGCTTATAAAGCAAGGCAGGCTATTTACAATAGTGAGAAATTGGGGGGCTCGAATGAGGCTGANCTCGAGGAGGCGATTTCTAGTATAACAGATAATNTGGTGTCACATTTATTGATGAAAGANGAAACAAAACTATCGGGAGAGGTCTTATCATTNTCCCGGGATTCAACTTTCATAGGTAATTTCAAAAANACATCAAAGAATGACTCAGAGGGGAGGTCGCTGAGAGATTTAGATTTAAAAAATAGAATATTTAAGTACCCATGNAGTTACATGATCTACTCAAAAAGTTTTACAGCCCTACCTGAAATATTACGAAATTCTATTTTCAAACAAATAAGAGGAGTTCTGAGTAATAAAATCAAAGTTGGGGAATATGATTATATTTCTGACGAGAAAAAATTAGAGCTTCTTGAAATTTTAGGAGAAACAATTCCATTTTTTTCGATTCGCTNTTAGTGGCTCTTATCGTGGTGCTCCTTGAGTAAATCTCTGCCAAAGTCACCATCAAAATCACGCCAAACTGCATGTACATGATTAGCTCCACCTTGAGTATTATCATACTCAAAAACAAAGTCTTTNCTTTGAATTCTATAATAGTGGCCTTTTCCTTTTTCAGTGGCCCCAGACCAAGCGAAATGGATTTNNTTNTTAGTAAATAATTTTTTACGCCCATTTATTTCTTCCAAAATATCATGTCTGTATTTTGATACATACGAATAAAGTAACTTCTCAAGTTTTGTCTGTTGATCTTCATTTAGTTTAGTGAAAGGAATTCCCTTTATTGGTAGAAAAGTTTTCCTTTCCACTACTCTGTCTTGTTTCGTTATTATGTCTGCAGGAACTTTACCAGGAAGTATTGCAAGTTTCCGTTGATTATCATTAAGAGATCTTGCCAGTTCTAATGCTAGGTCTTGTTCGTCTGAGAGCACCTCTAATCCCTNAAACTTTCCTGAATCTGATCTTGCTGGATTGGTACCAAAGAATGAGGGGGTGAGTGAAAATAATTTGCCCTTAGCCATTGAAATATTTATAGACAAGTGGTGTCCCTCGAATCTCCATCCCCAAGAACCTTTAAGAGAAGGTTCTCCGAAAATAGAAACATAATAAAGTTCTGGGTCCCTAATAGGATTCTTATTTTCTAACTCATGAAGAATTGCTTCCAAAGTCATTACGGTAGCAGCTTGACGATAGCCATCGCTACTCATAGCGCTTGCAAGTAGAGCGTGTGCTAATAAACGTTGCTGTTGGCTCATATTCTTAATTAGGAGTCCTTGGCGTTTTCCATTTGGCTTAATAAATTTATCGGGTATGAAGTACCAACCATCACGGTGATCACTAGTATTTTTGAATATTGCCTTATTTTTTTCTTCATCACTCAAGGAGGAAATAAAGTTATTTGCAGCCTTAACCATGCTTTTGGCAGGATTATTATGAATGGGTTCATGCCCGTTAAGAGTGCTNGTTAAAGTAAACAGTAATATTAATAAAATTGGTTTGAGCATGGTTTCTTCTAGCTGCTATTTGGACTAATGTTAAGGATTAAATTTAATAGACACCAATTTACGCTTGTCTCTGGCTAAAAAATAGCCATCGGAGAGTGCTGGCATTGCTCTAGTTTCTGCTCCAAGAATTTGTCCTCTAGCAGAGATTTTGAATTCCTCAGTATTTGCCGATGCTAAAATGAGTTCTCCTCTTTCGGAGAGAATGATCAATGTTTTGCCAGATAAAATCACTGTTCCTGCNGGCATTTGAGCTGACTGCCACTTTATTTTTCCAGTTTCTACATCAATACAACGTAATTGAGTTCCCGTCTCTTGCCTTCCGTGATAACCAATGAGATGACCTTCAAAGAGTACTGGGGTTGCGTAGTGACAATCCAATTTGTCATTTGTTTTCCATTGCTCTTTAATCTTTTTGTTAACTATATCAATCAGCCAGAGAGAAGCACCAACACCGTAACAGGCGGACAAGAATACCTTGTTATTTTCAATTATGACAGGACTAGTAGCATTAACTGATGCATTCATTTCAGCTCTATTTTCTTTTTCAATAATCACCTCTCCTTTTTTTGGATCTATGCAGAGAAAACCCTCTCTAGTAAAACATAGAACTAGTTTTTGATTATTGATTATTGTTTCTACTGGAGAGGCATAACCGGCNTCATGGTCGCTTAATGTCCATTGGTGATCACCGTTTTGAGGGTTTAATCCGAGAATGCCGCAATCCTTACCCCCTGCCTGAATAATGAGGGTGTCATCTATAATTATTGGAGAGCACGCTCTCCCAAAAAAGCCTTTTGCAGCACCATATTCATCGCGAAGGTTTTTTTTCCAAATTACTTTCCCTTTTTCAATATCCAATGCATGTAACATTCCTTCTGCTCCGTATGTATATATTTTGTTATTATGGATGAGTGGCACTGCTCTAGGCCCTTTATCAAAACCAAAATCATCTACATAATCNGTATCATAATCAAATGACCAAAGTAATTTGCCANTATCAAGATTAAGAGATTCAATAAGACACTTGTTTGCCTTACGATGAAAAATGAAAACCTTTCCATCTGAAACTACTGGACCAGAGAATCCGAAGCCAACGTCTCTCTTCCAATTTATGGANGGNTCATCACCTTTAAAAGTTAATGGCACAACCACATCTTTTTGGGAACCATTTCTTTCTGGACCTAAGAATTGGGGCCAATCTGCTTGGGCTAATTGTGAATAATAACCTAAAAAAGTTATNATTATATAATAGATGTAATTCATTCTATCCTGGATACCAAACTTTACGGGGTTCATCAGTATTTCTCTCATAATTCCATGCAAGATCGATTAAAGTTTTTAAATCAACCTTTGGTTTCCAGCCAAGTAAGAACTTAGCCTTTGCGTTATCTAGCCATGTTGAGTGGTATTGGGTTTTAATGGGGACGCTCTCTACGTTTCGAGATTCTTTTAAATAGTTGGAAACTTCACCATAATCGACAGG
Organism: Verrucomicrobiales bacterium; assembly: GCA_002705125.1. Classification (GTDB taxonomy): domain Bacteria; phylum Verrucomicrobiota; class Verrucomicrobiia; order Verrucomicrobiales; family DEV007; genus EC70. Next base: position 26,906 of record PAHQ01000020.1, read on the forward strand.
ATTATCCATACATATGTTGAAAGTCTGCCCGTTAGCTTTTTCAGGCTTTAGAATTGCATGAATGATTGCCTGAACCAAGTCGTCAACATGTACGAAATTTCTTTTAATAGGATTTCCGTTTGAATCCATCATCAGTGGTATGTTTCCGATTTCGTGATATTTCTCTGCATCGTCAGAAGATACGAAATCTTTCCATTTCGGTCCTCCAAAAACATCATCTCCNAAAGATAAACTATATTTAAAATCATCTTTTTCCATAATCCAAGGAGCTCTTAAGCATGTGCTAGGTAAACCATATTGGATTTGATATTGCTCAAGCATAACTTCCTCCAGAACTTTAGATAATGCATAGCATCCAGGGTAAGCAGTATGTTTTTGTGATTCTGTTATAGGTGAAGGATGGGGATAGAAAAAATGCCCCATTGACGCATCACCTCCAACTAGTAAGAACTGNTTAAAGTNGGNTNTTTTTCTACATGATTCGAGCAACCAAAATAATCCTTTAACNGTAACATCCATTATATCATTTGGAGTTTCTTTGCAGGTAGCTAGATGAACAACGTGAGTGATTCCTTCTAGGGCAGATTCAACGGTTTCTTTATCTGCTATAGAACCTTTAATTACATCAATTCTATCAGATTTTTCAATTGTGCGGTTGTGGCATAAAGCGACGGCTGATGCACTTTCGAGATTTTTACAACTGTATAGTTGCTCAATAAATTTCTTACCCACTTTTCCGGTTGCGCCAGTTACAAGAATTCGCATTTTATAAGGAAACACGGCAACTGAAGTTAGAGCAAGTCTGATCAGCTAAAAACTTCCAGGATTGTTGGTTTGTTGATATCTATTTTTACGATCCGAATGATAGTATTGCTGCAGATAATTTTGACAAACAGTTTTCGGTGTGATTTGAAGAAATAGTTATTCTTATTCTCGCTGATCCTTTGGCCACTGTTGGATATCGTATTGCTGGCGCAAGAATTCCTGATCTTTTTAGTTCACTTGATCTTTTTAGTGCAGTTTCTTCTTCGCCAATCATAATCGGAATGATTGCTGCATCTGGTATATTCAAATTTAATTTATTACAAAGTGTAGTGATGTTTTTCTTTAGTTTTTTCCTTCTTAAATCACCTTCACTACTTTGAATAATTCTGAGTCCTTCAAGAGCAGCTGCGGCCTGCGATGGCATCGGCGCGGTTGAGTAAATAAAACTTCGAGCTTTGTTTATAATTAAATTTCGCCAAACTTCTGATGATGCGGTTATTGCTCCTGCTGCCCCAGCAGATTTCCCAAAAGTTGCCATGACGAAATCAACATCGTTTTGTAGACCGTTGTAATTTACAATTCCTTCTCCCTTATNTCCCAATATACCAAATGAATGAGCTTCATCTATTAGAAGAAGAGCCTCATATTTTTTCTTTAANTTGATTATTTCTAGTATTGGGGATGAGTCTCCGTCCATGCTGAAGATTCCTTCTGTGACTATTAAAATACGATTATCATTTCCTTTTTTATNATTAATAGAGATTAAAATTTTCTCTAATTTTTCAAGATCGTTGTGTGAGAATGTGCGAAGAGTTGCTCCGCTTAGTCTTGATCCATCAATCAGTGAGGCGTGACACAATTTATCAAGTATCACGGTGTCACCTTTTTGGAGAATAGACCCCAGTGTACCTACTGACGCGCAGTAACCATTTGCAAAAAATATAGAAGACGGTTTGCCAAAGAATTCAGCTGATTCTTTTTCTATATTTTGATGAGGTAATGTACCNCCTGAAATTAGTCTAGATGCTCCTGCTCCAACTCCATATAGCCCNAGAGCGATTTTTGCAGCCTCTTTGATTTGTTGATTATTGCAAAGCCCAAGATAATCATTAGATGAAAAGTTCAGAAATGTTGAACCCTTATTCTCAAAAGTAGTGCCAGTTGCTGTGCTTGAGTAATTAATCTCTCTATAGAGATTACTCTTTTTAAGGTTTTGAATTTCTGAGTCAGGATCACGCATCGGTCATAATGACTCCTCGGCGCTTTTATTAGCCAGCTGCTGCGCCCTCAAGTTCTCCACCTGAAGAATGGGCTAATTCTTGAAGGGATTCAGGTAAGTAAGATTTGAAACGTTTCTTATCAATTGCTTTCATGTACGCCTCAAAAGGACTGATGACGCCTGCTTGTAATTTTTCCCAAATTGCTTCATCCATGAATTGCATTCCTTCAGCTTTTCCACCGATGATCACATCATATAGCTTTTGGGTTGCTCCTTCTCTAATAATGGCTGCGACAGCAGAGTTCGACACCATGATTTCATTAACAGCCACACGACCGGGCTTGTCGTCTCTTCTGCACAAGAGCTGAGCTACTACACCTTTTAATGATGCTGCAAGCATTGTTCGNATCTGACTTTGTTGGTCAGCAGGAAAAACGTCTATAAGTCTGTCTACAGTCTTTCTAGCGTTGTTGGTGTGAAGAGTTCCAAAGACTAGGAGACCAGTTTCAGCAGCCGTCAAAGCTAGAGAAATGGTTTCAAGGTCTCGCATCTCTCCAACTAGAACTATATCAGCATCCTCACGTAGAGCGGCTCTAAGGCCGTCAGCAAAAGTTGGAGTTTGTATCGGTACTTCTCTTTGGGTTATTATACTTTTTTTGTTGTTGTGAACGAATTCGATAGGCTCCTCAACAGTAATAATATGACGCGAAAAATTTTGATTTATGTAGTCCATCANTGCAGCCAGAGTTGTCGATTTTCCTGAGCCTGTTGGGCCAGTAACCAAAACTAAGCCACTTTTAATATGACCGAACTCTTTAACCACTTCAGGTATTCCCAGTTGCTCTAAGCTAGCAATTTTTGTAGGAATTAATCTAAAAACACATGCGTACCCGTGGCTCTGCTTCANATAGTTACATCTAAACCTTGATTCCTCATCCATCTCATAGGCGAAGTCTAAGTCACCAGTAGATTCATATCTTTCCCATGCGTCAGCTTCCGCAATTTCTTTCATCATCGATTGAAGAACTTCCTTGCTTAAGGTCTCTTCGCCTTCTATTGCACTAATAGATCCATGAACTCTTATCTTAGGTGGTTGACCCTCGCTCAAATGAAGGTCTGAACCTCCACTCTCAATTAAATGACGGAAATATTTATCAATCTGATTAGCCATTGTTAATGCGAGTATTATATCTCAAAATGTTTTTTCATGTTTGTTAAATCAGCACAACGAGATAGGCACTCTTCTTGACTGATTAACCCTTTATTATAAAGGTTCTTCAAAGAATCATCCATAGTAATCATGCCGACAGCTTTACCTGTTTGCATTATTCCAGGAAGCATGAAGGTTTTACCTTCCCTGATACAGTTTGCTACAGCTGGAGTATTCATTAGAAGCTCCAAACAGAGTTCTCTTCCTTGACCGTCGGACCTAGGGATTAGCTGTTGGGATATAATCCCTCTAAGAGANTCACTGACCATTATTCTAATTTGGTCTCTTTGGTCATTTGGGAATACGTCTAGTACACGGTCAAGAGTTCTGGCTGCNTTTCCTGTATGNAGGGTTGCTAAAACTAAGTGGCCTGTTTCTGCTGCAGTAATTGCAAGTGAAATTGTTTCAAGGTCACGCATTTCACCGACCATTATAACATCGGGATCTTCTCGCAATGAACCTCTTAAAGCCGCGGCAAAAGATTCGGTGTGAGTGTGAACTTCTCTTTGGTTGACGTGGCAATTTTTTGATTCAAAGACATACTCAATTGGGTCCTCGAGAGTTATGATGTGGTCGGTTCTCTCTTCGTTAATATGATCAATTAGTGATGCTAGTGTCGTTGATTTTCCTGACCCAACCGAACCAGTTACAAGAACAATTCCATTTTGGTACTGTGTTAATGGTTTAATGGATTCAGGAAGTCCCAATTCATCCATTGTTCTGACCTTTGTATTTATTATTCTAAAACAAATATCATACCCTAATCGCTGAACGACCACAGAGGCTCTGAATCTTCCAAAGCTATTTTGATAAGCAAAATCAACGTCGCCTTTGTCAGCTAACCTTGCTTTTTCTTTTTCCCCAAGAAATCCAAAGGCTAAACGCTCTGTGTCCGCTGCCGTTAGAGTGGCGCCATTTTCCCAGATTGATTGCAGTGTTCCGTATCTTCGCCATGTAGGTTTTGCATTGGTTGCTAGGTGGATATCAGAGCAATCGTATTCCTGACCAATTTTGAGGTATTCGTCTACGTGTGATAGAGTAGCGACTACTTCATCTTGGCTTTGTATTGTGTCGTTTTCAGCCATGGAAATAATAAAAGGCGCTCAGTTTACACTCTGATGTGGAGCAGTCCAGTTTCTTTGAATTTTTCATCTAATAATATTTAAATTCAGTTCATCTTGAGGGACATAGAGGATAGAAGAGTTTTGAAAATATAACAGATTAACCATAAATATTAATAATTTCTGTAATTCTATTGTCGCAAATGGACAGGAAGCTTTTTACCATTTCTCAGTAATTTAAAAAAATCAGACTACTTTCAAGCTTGATATCAATTTAATAAGCATCAATCACTGACGATTCTTGCTCTTGAGAAATCATAAGGGTTCATTTTTACCTTAACCATTTCACCTACCTCGAAATCGATTTGGCTATTATCGGACTTTGAGAAATGGGCATGAATAATCTTACCATTTGGTAGTGAGGCTTTAAAAAGTCGCCTTTCTAACTTTTCGATTATTTTGGCTGAACCAATAATTTCAGGATTTTTAACTTCGCTCATTCTTAATTTATTAACCTGCATTAACCCACCTTACTAGAGGTGCTAATGATTGGTATCCATCGTGATGCCAATATACTGATGGCTTCTGACTGGAACCGAGTGGGCACACCCTAGTAGCACCTATTAAACTCAACGATTGGGCTCTATCAAGACCGAATGGGTGGAGCGCAATAGTGCTAATACTTCCACCCATCATATTTACAGCTTCATTAAAGTCTATAGGAAGGGGCTTTACGAATACGAATTGACCAAGAGGGGATTGAGCAAATTGTACCTCGTCCTCATAAATAACGGTCCAATCTGTATTGTCTTCGCTTTTCCAAATTTGAACGCTTGTATCGTTACAGGCTCTAAATTCGTAGCTTCGTCTTAGGTGATCGATAGCCGCCTCTTCATCGATGCTTCTTTTTTTGTAAGATTTTTTTTTATTAAGAGCGGCAAGCTCATTAGATAGTCTTGATGCAAAAGATCTGGGTTTAATTTTTGGGCAAACGTAAATATCGTGAGGAGAAAGGCACCCCCTTTGATCGTGAGCAAATATATCAATTGCAGCTAGTTTAGCTGCATCAAAATTGTCATCAGAATCAATAACGGCAAGGCTTACCTTATGATTATGAGGAATGAAAACCTGAGAAGAATGGATTTTTTCTGCGATCTCCATTAATGTTTCATCTGACCCAAAAGCAATGACTGCGTTAGCAGAATTAATCCATTCATCAGCAACTTGTCTGTCGGAGGTTGATTCAATCAAAGAAAAGAGTTCGGTTGGTAATTTATCTAAGAATACATCGAATTCTTTAATGCCTTCTTTAGGTAATTTTACTTGATTGTGAGATCCGATTAGAAGGCTTCTTGTTAGGCTTTGTATGGCGGCTTCTGGAGTGTTTCCAGCTAATATATGAACGACAGGGGATAAAGGCTTAGCTTTGGCGAAGATATCACCATATTCGATGAATTCATCTAGCGCATTTGGGTGTCCAAGTTCTTTTTTTACTATCCCCATTAAATCTTCAAAAGAAGACCCAGTGGCTACACTTAATGCTTTTGCCCTATCTTTTGTTTTCATTAGTTATGACTTGATAGATATGTTTCAGCAGTTCGTGAACAGCCTCGCGGTTCTAGGTTTTCATTTCTCCCAATGAGTTCAAATTCACTTCCACGTTTTATTGCTATATCTCCAGTCATTATTCCAATAGATGATCCCAGATTAGCCAAATCGTAAATTGAAAGAATGCCACGTTCTCCATCTTCAACTTCACTTTTTGTTCCAGGTTTGAGGACTCTTGCTTTTAACCAGTGGGTTGATTTATGTGTAGAGTTAAGTCCTCTACTGTAAAATTGAGAGCTAAGTTCAGTCATGCTGTACTCATTAATTATTCTCTCTTCTGGCAAGTTAAAGTTATTTCTAATCATAGAATAGAAATCTTTTTTTCTGATTCTTCTATTAGATCCTTTGTACCCGCCTGTTTCCATGATCCAACTTCCTTTTGGTAATTCCAATTGTATTTCAATTAGCTCCTCCATTAGATAAAGAAAAGCCAATGCTGTTCCAGTAAGAATAAACGGTCGTCTGTTGTTTTTTAGAAAAGAATTTATTTTAACTGCGTCCATTTGCCCTGATGAACCAATCAAAAATTTTCCATTTAGAGTGCCAAACATATGTATTAAGCTAGATTGGCAATTGATGGCAGGGCTTTGAGATAAGCAAACAATAGGTAGATTAGGAAGGTTTAAATTTTTCCAGCTGGTGAGAATAGACTTTTCATAGATGGAGGTATCTATGAAATGGTGCTTGCCGCGGGTGTCTCCAGTTGTCCCGCTTGTTAAAAAAGTTTTGCTAATTCTTGTTTCTGGAAAACTAATGAGATTTGTGCTTTTAAATGCTTCGGTAGGAATAGGTGCCACTTCCTGCCATGATTTAGGGTTTGCGCAATAAGTAGCTGCATAGTTACGAATTAACTGGCATTTACTTTTCTGGAATGAATGTGTTTCCAAAATTAAATCATTAAAATTATCTTTTGATTCATCATCTATAAATGACTCAATTCTAATTCTTAATTCTTCATACCTTTTCACTGGATTTTTATAAGCTAATTGTCCATTAAACACTGATTATACAGCCTCTTTGTTTAAGTGATTCTTTACTGATTTTATTGGTAAAAACATTTCTTAATGGTTAAACTTATAATGTGAATTTTCGTAAAAACATCAAATTTATATTTATAAGAACATTCTTGGTTCTTTTTTTTATTGGATTGTCTTATTCGGCTGAGATGAGGACCTGGACGAATTTAAAAGGTCAACAAATCAAAGCGCAACTTGTCGCGGTTGATGGTGAATATGTCCTTTTACGTTTAGAAAATGGAAGGGATTCTAGAATTCCACGGAAAACGTTAAGTGTTGGAGATCAGAAGTTTCTTGAAGAGTATGGAGGGGCAGAAAAAATTCCGATAGACCCAAAAGCAAAAATAACTGTTCCTGAAAAGGAAATGAAGTTTAACTCTAAAACTTTAGTAAAGAGAGATGATAAATTTGAGCTTCCAGATGGGTATTCGCTTCAATTTGATATCGTAGAATCTGAACATTTTTTAGTGATGTCCAGTGGTAAGGTTAGAGGCAAGGACACTGCTGAACTTGCAGAGAGATTATGGTACGGTATGAATTTTCAACATCCTGGCTTTGCAGAGAAGTGGGGGGATGAGAAGAAAGCCATTTTTCTATGCGGTGAAAAGACTGACTATGATATACTCGGAAAATACTATGTTGACCAATTAGCGAATTCAGGGAGAGCCCAAGAGGCATCAAATTCTGCAAGGACATGGCCAATGTCATCTGGTGCAGGATTATCTTTAGATAACGATACATGTGATAAGTATGATGTCATGCGTGGAGCAAGAGCNTTTAGGGCAGATGGAAAATCAAATTTCCAAAGAGGCGTATGGAACCCTTTTCCGGCTCATTGTATTGCCCAAGATGTTTTGAATGTTCAGATGGGTGGAGCAGGCGGTGGAGCAGGTTCTGATGGATATTATGCAATATCAACCGGTCATGGTTATTATAAAGAAATTCAACTTACAGATGAGACTGTCACAAGTTTGCTTGATGCAAATACCTATGAATCTGATGAAGTCGTGAAATCTGGTGGATTTGATGATGGACGTAAGTGGGCTAGGACACTTAGAGATCTCGTCAAAAAGGAGAAAGTATTACCAAGTTTGGCTGGATTATATAGAGTTAATAGAGCATCTCAATTAACTCCAGAATTGACTGTTTTGATGTATGGCTTTGCTAGGTATATGCAAAGTACTCCAGATAGAATATCTAAGTTTTCCACTGTTATGGAAAGGGTGGATACAAGCAGGTCAATTCCAGTTCCTCAGGAAATGGCAAAATTGTTTGGCTTTGAGACTGTGAAGGAATTTGAAGACGATTGGATTGCTTATTTGAAATCAACTGCTTTTAAGTAATCAATCTGGTTGTAGAAATACTTTTTTTTCTCTGTAAGTAATAACAGCATCAGTCTCGCGCATAAAATCTGCGCCAAAAATAGCGCCATAGGGCCTGGCTCCACCTGCTTCTCCAAGTTGTTTGAATAAATCGATTGATAATAATTGGCGATTTTCAAATTTTGCCTTCCCCATTGTTAGGCTTGGTACCTGGGTAATTGCAGCTGGAGCTTTTCCCCCNACTCCGTAGACGGTTTGATCCATAGGTCCAACTTGGCAACCCGCGTCCTTTGCCCACTTGGCGTCCAAAACAGTAGAGAAAGCTCCTGTATCTATCATAAATAGTGTGTCTTTTTTGTTAAGTGTTCCATCAACAAAAATATGATTTCCCATTCTCTTGTANTCGAAACTTTGATATTTTCTTAGTTCGAGAATATCCTTAACTGTGAGTCCTCTGCATTGTCTTAAGAATATCTCACGCTGTGGGCTCCAGTCAGTAACGTATTTTTGGTCTTCATCAGTGAGTCTACCAATTGGTAATGTGAGATTCTTTTTCTGTCCTTCTATGCCTAATTCTATTGATGTAGCATTTTTCTTTGAGATTTTACCTTTGTATGTTTTGCGATCTTTGGTCTTAAAAAAACGGTACTCTGGGGCTTCAGGTACTTCAATTTCATCATTATTTCCTATGAGGTCTGGTCGAAAGAATATTCGACCTTCTTTATATGAGATAACTGCGCGCATTTTGCTCATAAACTCTGCGCCNAGNATGGCNTCATANNTTTTCCTAGCTCCTGGAATATCTTTAAACATATCTGCTGCTAAGAGGACTTGATCTTTGATGAATGCTTGGCCAAGTCTAATTTCAGGTACTTCAGTTAAGGCAGCGGGTGCTTCTCCTCCGATTCCGAAAATTTTCTGATCTAATGGGCCTACCTTACAGCCCTTATCTTTAGCAGCCTCAATATGAAGCACAGTCGACCCAGCGCCTGTGTCGATCATGAATTGGGATTTGTTTCCGTTGAGTTCACCTTCAACGAAGATATGGTTTCCTTTTATAATAAATTGGAAGCTTTCGTAACCTCGTATTTCGAGAAGTTCTCGAATTGTTAATGTCTTACACTGGGTTAGGAAAAGTGCCTTTTCCTTATCCCATTCTTTCACGTACTCTTGATCCTCTTTACTGAGCTTTTCGTAAGACAATATCGCAGTGTTGCCATTAGGTAGCTTCAAAGTTAGTGTATCTTCTGTCTTATCAATTAGTAAGGCTTTGATGGTTTTACCGCCTGAACTTGTGAAGTCGCGATATTCTGGTTTATCTGTTTTTCTTGGTATTAGCTGGCCGCCTGAACTTCCAAGGAGAACTATAAAAGTAAGTAATAGTGCTAATTGACTGNGGATTCTATNTTTCATCTNTGANANTTATAAATTAGGAATTNACTTTGGTCAGGCAAAANTACGATAATNTNTATTANACAGNGTGATAANNAGNAGCTTNTTTNAAACTATNNTTTANAGAATATATCACTGANATAGAATGACATACGATCACTTTGATGTATTTAATGTAATTAGCTGATTTTGAAATATTTTGAAAGTTAGTTCCTTCTATAACGTATATAATAATTGATAGATTAAAATTTTTATCATTTGATCATTTCTTTGCCATGCAAATAAAACAAATTATACTATAATTATAAAATTGATAGATATGAAGAAAATGAACCTGCAGTCTTTTACATTAGCATGCATTGCATCAATGTTTTTTATTGGATGCACGCAAGAATCTAATACAAATCCNAATGCTTTCAGATTAGAAGATGGTCCTAATGGTGTGGCTGGAGGATCTAGATATGGCTACCTCGGAGCTGATCAGGTTCAAAAAAATATTAATCAACCTAACAATCGGAGGCAAGACGGAACTGTTTTTCTAGACCCATCCAACCCTAATGCAAACGGTCAAACNGGAAATGGTGATTCTGGAAAGCCAAAATATCCAGTAAATGGCAGCGGTGNCNCATCAGTTAANGGAAACACTAGTAATGAGACTCCCAAAGACAAAACCNCTTCAAAAGATCCAAAGCAACCTGCTGGGAATAAGCCTTATGCTAATCCAGTACCAGGTAAAGTTGGACATGTTTACAGCCCATTCGCTAACGGTAGAGAGGTTGATGTAACTGGATTCCCTCCAGGAACAGAAGTTCGGTGTCCTTACACGAAAATGATTTTCAGAGTCCCTTGATTTTTTTGATTAAAAATTTANTGATTATTAGGGTCAGGCTAAATCCGAATCTGTGATTAACGTTTCAATTATTGGCCCAGGTTTACTGGGAGGGTCTGTTGCACTTGCTTGTAGGGAATTGTCGAATGTTGATAATATTGCTTTATGGGCTCGTAGAGCTGAAGCGATAGATGAATTAAGAAAATTAGATATTGCNAATATTGTTAGCGGTGAACTGAAAGAAATTATACCAAATTCAGATCTTATAGTTTTTGCAACGCCTGTTGGTGCAGTAGAAAAAATTCTNTGTCAGCTTTTGCCTCTTGCCAAAAAGGGTGCTGTAATTACGGACCTTTGCAGTGTTAAGTCATCTGTTGTAAATTTAATTGATAAAGTAATACTGGATTCAGATAGAAGTGATTTGGAATTTGTCGGGGCACATCCAATGGCTGGAGCTGAGGTGAGTGGTTTTACTAACGCTANGGCAGAATTATTTGTAGATGCAGTTTGTGCCATCACTCCAGGTGATACTTCAAGCAAGGCTTCTGAGATTTTGGTTACGCAATTTTGGGATTCTCTTGGGTGTAAGTGCGTCATGATAGATCCAAAAGTGCATGATGAAATGGTGGCTAAAGTTAGTCATTTACCTCACTTAATTTCTTCAGCGCTAGCATTTAATTCACTTGAAGATCAAAATGGTGCAGTTCAATTAGCGGGTCCTGGGATTAAAGGAATGACTAGAATTTCGCTAGGCTCTCCAAATATGTGGGCCGAAATTTTGTCTGAAAATAAGCAATGTGTTGAAAAGTCTCTTGAGCAGCACATTAATTCGATGAAAGATTTGCTGGAAATTTTGAAGAATGAAAATCATCAAGAGTTATTAGATTTTCTAGTAGAAGCTCGAGAAAATAGGCTTAAGTCTTTTCCTTNAGATTAATTTAATTAAATAAAATATTTCGAAATGATGAATGGCAAGAGGAACGTGCTTCGGGTAAAAAAAGCCAAAAATTTTGGAGGTGAGATATCTGTTCCTGGGGATAAGAGTATTTCTCATCGTGCAATTATGTTTGCCTCTATTTCGAATGGTAAATGTCGAGTAGATGGGTTTCTTCCTAGTCAAGATTGTTTGTCAACTGTTGAAGCTATGAGAAATCTTGGTGTGCAAGTTGATGTTTTAGAGGAGACTAAATACGGGCCAAGCCAGTTGCTTGTTCATGGTCGTGGTATTCTTCTTAATAAGCCAGATGGGGATATTGATTGTGGGAATTCTGGAACCACAATGAGACTTCTATCAGGTGTTTTGGCTGGTCAAAAGTTTCCTTCACGCCTCATTGGAGATGAGTCATTATCAAAGCGTCCCATGAGAAGAATTATTAAGCCTCTTGAATTAATGGGAGCGGACGTTACTGCAACAGGAGATAATTTCAGTGCTCCTTTGAAAATTAATGGGTCAGAACTTGGAGCGATTAGATATGACCTACCAGTTGCAAGTGCTCAGGTGAAGAGTGCAATACTATTAGCTGGATTGCATGCTGAAGGAACAACTACAGTAATTGAGCCCTCACAAACCCGAGATCATACTGAAAAAATGCTAGATTTTTTTCAGGTTAAAACTTCTCGTTCTTCCTATAATGAGATTAGTATCGATGGAGGGCAGGTTCTTGAATCGCGAGACATTATAGTTCCTGGCGACATATCGAGTGCAGCTTTTTGGTTGGTCTGCGCTTCCGCTTTTCAAGGCTCTAAATTAACAATNAAAAATGTTGGCTTAAACCCCAGTAGGAATGGGATTTTAAAAATTCTTACAAGGATGGGAGCNTATGTTTCTGAGTCTATAGATACTACGGGTGGAGGCGAAGAGATAGGAAATGTTTCAGTTGAAGGAGTNGGTCTGAAAGGTGTTGAGATAGGTGGTGATATTGTGCCTAATGTAATTGATGAGATTCCAATTATAGCCGTGGCAGGTGCGTTGGCCGAAGGGCAAACAGTTATTAAGGATGCGTCTGAGTTACGAGTTAAAGAGAGCGATAGAATTGCAGCTGTCGTAAAGAATCTAAAGCTTATGGGCGCATTTGTTGAGGAAACAAGCGACGGAATGGTAATTGATGGGGGTAGACCTCTCAAAGGTACTAAACTTGATAGTCACGGAGATCATAGAATTGCAATGGCATTTGCTATTGCTGGACTTTTTGCTGAAGGTGAAACAATTATAGAGAATTCAAACTGTATTGCGATTTCTTACCCGAACTTTAAGGAGCACCTTGATAAATTATTGTCAAAGAATAGAGGCTCAGAAGAACAGCCNATACAGGTTATAAAATCCTTAAATATTGGGAATGATAAAGATTAAGATCGAACATAAAGTATTCTTATCCCGTTAGGTTTAATGGAATCCAAAAATAGAGTAATTGCAATCGATGGACCAGCTGCTTCTGGAAAAAGTAGTGTGTCAACGATTGTATCAGAGAAGACTGGGTTTCTACATATTAATTCTGGACTAATGTATCGTGCTTTGACCTGGAGTGCGTTGAATTCAGGGGTAGATCCTAGTGATGCTGTTTCAATTATAGGTCACCTTAATTCAATTGATCTGAATTGTAGGAAATCTGGAGATTCATTGATTTTAATGATTAATGGNAATGATCTTGGAGATGAATTAAAATCGGAGCGAGTTAACTTATCTGTATCAATAGTTTCGGCTATNAAAGAAGTTAGGGATGAACTTGTCAAGAGACAGCGAGACTATCTTAAGATATCAAATATTGTCATGGAAGGTAGAGATATCGGATCAGTTGTGTTTCCTGATNCTCCGTTCAAGTTTTATATTGATGCTTCTCCGGAAGTTAGAGCTAAACGTCGTCAAGGAGAGGGTGGNCAAGATGACTTGCTTGTCAGAGATAAACTGGATTCTTCAAGGAAGGTTTCGCCATTAGTTATTCCTTCAGATTCATACTTTATAGATACGTCTCATATGAAACTTAATGAAGTTGTGGATAAGGTTATGGCGGAACTAAGTCTCCGTGGATTAGACAAATAATATAATTGAAAATTTNATGTGGTATTGGATTGGTTTCANTTTGTCTTTCATAATATTTAGATGCTTTTTTCTTTTGAAAGTAATAGGTAAGGATAAGATTCGTGAATCCTGGNATCATGGAGGGGTTCTCTTAGTTGCCAATCACACAAGTTATNTTGATCCACCGATTGTGGGGGTTTCATANGNAAAAAAAACAGCATTCCTTGCNAGGAAGACGCTTTTTAAGAAGGGTTTTTTTGCGTGGTTGTATCCTAAGTTAAACGCCATTCCGGTTGATCAAGGTGGTGCTGATATGGGGAGNTTAAAAAGAATAATCAAAGAATTAAAAAGTGGAAATCCAGTTCTTATTTTTCCAGAAGGACAGAGAAGTGAAAGTGGGGAGATGTTAAAGGGTGAAGCNGGAGTTGGATTGGTAATCGCTAAATCGAAAGCTCCCGTTTTACCAGTACGAATATTTGGTGCTTATGAGGCTTTTCCTAGAAGAGCTAAATTACCAAAACTTTTCACAAGAATAACAGTGAAGGCTGGAGATATTATTAAGTTTGATGANAGTGACTTAAACGTGAAAAGCCGTGAAAGTTATCANAATATCTCAGATCAGGTTATGGAATCAATCGCATCGATAACGAAGTCTTAGTATAGGAAAGTTATTTAATCTTTCGGTCATAAAATTGTTCTCCTTTGGGTGTCCTTATAGGAATGTTTAAGCCGCCTGATCTTTTGAGATCTTCAAATAAGGTTTTCCGAAAGTTTTCGATTTTATCTTTATATTGAGGTAATTGTATTAAGTTGTGCCTTTCATGCGGATCATTCATAAGGTCATAAAATCCGTTTCGGTCCCATACTCCATGGTAGTATATGTATTTATAGCGATCNGTGCGAATAGCAAGACAAGTTGGGGTTGCAGGGAAGTTCCACTCCCAATGGTATTCATAAAGAATATGCTTTCTTGGATTTTTAATAGTTTGACCATCGAGTAAAGGGGCAAAAGATATACCGTCCATTTCAGGCTTTAGTAATTCGTTTTTTAAACCTGCAATATTCATAATTGTAGGGGCTATATCTATATTTTGAATCATATCATTGATTACTAATCCCTCATCAATTCTTCCAGGGGCGTAGGCAAGCATTGGTATTCTAATTGATTCTTCGAAAGCATCTCTTTTATCATAAAAACCGTGTTCACCTAGAGCAAACCCATTATCACCCAAATAAAATAGAAAAGTATTTTTGGCTGATGGAGATGTTGCTTTAATCAGCTTGCCAATATTTTCGTCTAAACCATGAACGGTTTCACAAAATCTCCAATATAAATTGTCGAATGATGGAACAGGGTCTTTATCAAGCGCGCCTGTCTCCATATGGTCAATCCCGTGAATGCCATATCTTCTTTCCTTAATCCATTTAGATTGAGAATAGTAATTTTCTTCAGTTCTAGCCATTGTTTCTGGATATGGAATAGGCTGGCCTTCATATTTACCCTGATGTCTTGGAGCGGGTGTAAAAGGATAATGGACAGCTTTATATGACAGATAAAGCATGAAAGGTTTGTCCTTGGGCTTTAGTTCATTATACCACTTAATAGCATGATCAGTTAAGATATCAGTTATGTAACCGGTGTTTTTTTTTCTTTGCCCGTTAACGTTAAGAGTTGGGTCAAAATATTCTCCCTGCCCTTTGAAGCTAACCCAATGATCAAACCCTGGTCTAGGGTGATCGTCTTCATGGCCCATATGCCATTTTCCGATGAATGCAGTATGATAACCCTTTTTTTGTAAGTGTTGAGGAAAAAATGTGGTTCCTTTAGGTACAGGTCTTTGATTGTCTACAACCTTATGATGATGCATGTACATTCCGGTTAAAATGCTTGCTCTGCTTGGAGAGCATAATGAAGTCGAAACAAAAGCATTTTTAATGTGCGCTCCTTTTGAGGCAAGGAAGTCCATGTTTGGGGTTTCTAGCCATTCAGGCGATTCTGAATGAAAACCCATGAAATCATAACGATGATCGTCACTTAATATAACTATAATGTTAGGTTTTTCTTTGGATGTTGCTAATGAGGTTAATACAAAAATCAGAGTAATTTGTAAGTAGTTTTTCATTTGGTTAATCAAAGTTTTACTTATTAAAGAGTAACAAAAAGCCTCAATCTTAATCCTTTTGCAAATCTTTAAAAAGGGTTAACATGGCATCCCTCAAATACTCATGTATAAGCTTAAGGTGTCGTTATTACTCTTGTTGTTCTCAGTTCCAGTCATTGGAGGGGATACTGTTCCAGATAGAAAGAAACTGGATCTCTCTGGTTTAAGTATTGGATTTGGTTATGTAACAAGATCATTCAACAACATGAAAGTTGTGACTGGTTCATATTCTCGAAGATTTAATTCTCCATTATTAACTGGGGAAGCTATAACGGTTTTGCCTAGATCAGGGGCTCTTGAAGGTTTACTTGATCGAAGCTACGATAATGGTTTTGTGGGCAAGGATGCGACAGGATCAATTGGTGAGGTTACTTGGTACTGGGGTTATGAGGATTCATCTCAGATCGAAGGGGATTCTATTCTGTTTAAGGATAGCTCCGCTAGAAGTGTTGATCATCAATATTCTTCATTCAGTGATGAAAGCTCTTCCATGGATTCGGTTTGGGGAAGTGGTCCGTTATTAACTTTTGCGTATAATTTTTCACAATCAGATAAGTTCAATTATTCGGCTGCCTTGAATTTTTCATATGTTAATTTTAATAATACTTGGAAGTTCTCAAATTTTTCAGCAAATAGACAGACAGATATTAGCCAATCAATAGTAGAGGATACATATAATCTTCTTGGGACAATTCCTCCAGAGGCTCCCCATGCAGGGGCATTCGCTGAACCAGGATCTCTTATCGAAGCGATTCCAAGTGAAAGNAGTTTGTCTACTCAGGATTATTCTAGTGAACTCTTTGAATTTAATAATAAGATTTTTAAAGAATTTGATTTTTCTCTCTTTACAATTTCACCGGCTGTAACAACCTCATTTACGATTGAAGATTTCATTTTTGATTTGGGAATTGGGCCAAGTGTNAATCTAATTGATTGGGAAACAAATTTTTCAGAATCACTCATAGAGCTTGATGACCAAGGTGTTTCTAAAGAGATAGCTCAATGGNACGACTTATCCTCNGGTAGCAGTGTAGTTCTTGGAGCCTTTCTCCAGGCTTCAGCTAGTTTCAATATGAATAATAGTTGGACTATTAATGTATTTGCTAGAATGGATTGGGCTGATGACTTCTCGGCTAATGTAGGGCCCTCAAAAATGAACTTTAATTTGAGCGGTGCTAGCGCTGGCTTTAGTACAGCTTATAAATTCTAGCTCATTAAAACTATTTTCCAAAAGACTGAAATAATAGATCATTCAGTTTTTTTATGATCTGACTAATTTTCCTCTACCTTTGGCTCAGGAGCAGGTTCTTCTGTCTTTGGCTCAGGAGCNGGTTCTTCTGCCTTTGGCTCAGGAGCAGGTTCTTCTGCCTTTGGCTTAGTTTCCTCAGGTTCAAGTGGAGGAGGGGGAGATAGTGAGCGCTCCTTTGCTTCAATAGTGTCTGGAATTTTAACGTTCAAAATATTATTTATGTAGCCTTTAGAAGCATTTGTAATGGATTCATATTCAGCTTTAGCCTTATCAAATTCCTTGTTTTTTACAAGCATATCAGCAAGACGAATAGTGGCAGCAGCTTTTGAGTTTGAATTAGATTGTACTACTTCATCGTATAAAATTTGCGCTTTTTCTGTATTTCCATTTTTTTCATTTAAAGTTCCAAGAGAAAATTTTGCTTCATAATAGAATGAATTTTCTTGATTGGTTTGCTGTATGAATTTCTCCAAATATTCTTTAGCTTTTTCGATATTGGGAGTTGCGCTGTTAGTGTATTTTTCGGCGATAATAAGTAATGCATTGTTACCGCTAACAGTGTTTTCATTTGCTATTGCAAATTTTTCAAGGTCACTTACTGATGAATCATTCATTGATACGGATATCAACTCTTCGCCGCGTTTAATCGCTTTTTCGTTATTGCTAGCATCATAAAAGAAATAACCGCCCATCAAAATTATTCCTGCGCATAAAGCAAACAATAAAAGTTTCCAATTATTGTCTAGAAAGGACTCAAGTGAACTTGGTGAGTTCGCAGATTGAGCAGGTGAAGGGATTTCTTCTTTTTCAGTTTCCATATTTAGGCAATTTAAGATTTGGGTGCTTAGTAGCTTTTGTAATACTATTGTAATGGTTAGGCGTCAACTGAAGCGCGGGCTTCGTCTGCTAATGGAGTACTCAGGTATCGTTCTCCTGTAGAGCACCCAATAGTAACAATAAATTTACCATTATTTTCAGGTCTTTTTGCAATTTCTAGAGCGGCGCAGACGTTAGCCCCAGTACTTATGCCAACTAGAATTCCTTCCTCGGCAGCTATCCTCCTAGCCATGGCAAATGCATCGTCATTTGATACCTTTACACATTCTGAAATTTGTTCATTGCCCGAATCAGGATTGTTCAAATGTAAGTTGTCAGGTATAAAACCTGCGCCAGTGCCTTGGATTTTGT